>CALKMO010000365.1 GCA_937991785.1 uncultured bacterium
CCACAATTTCTGACCTCCATGTTCTTCAAGGAGTATGCTGTCGTGTGTGGAATCGGAGAGCAGCTGCACCTTGAGCGGCCCGAAGACCGTTGAGGCGGCGCGACAGGCTGCGGAAAGGATATACATGCGGTTGGCCGTACCAAAGTGGTGGGCGGCGTAAAGCGCCACTAGGAATCTCCGCCCCTCGCTGGAATCGGGTTCGATGGCGCCCCATGGGTTCGTCTTTATATATAGACGCCAAACAAGAGGCGCGGCGCCGATTCCAGATCGCGCCAGATGGAAGACGAACTGTCTCCTCGCATCGCGCAGGAAGCGCCCGAACCTGCGTCCCTCCTTCTTGACGCCGTAGCGGTTCTTGACCTCGCTGCCTACAACCGATGAGTCCGAGTGAAGGCAGAGGAGAAGGCTGCCTTCTGATAGGCCCAGCGCTCCGCACGCATCCGCGTCGCGGACCTCAGATATCGCGTGGAGCTCCAAGAAATGATTGCCGGTGCCAAGCGTCCCAAGCCCCGTACCCGCCGCTTCGAAAGCCCTTTCTGGCAGGGCGTGGCGGAGCTCGCTGCGGTCCGGGATCATCTCTGGCGGGTGGAGGCATCCGCCCTGGTCTAGGCGTTCGCGGACCTCGGACGGCAACCCCCATTTTTCGAGTAGCCCGGCCGGACCGTGCGCGAATATCTCTTCCGCTTCCGATTCGGACATCGCCGGCGCCTTGCGCCGTTTCGATGGTATTTCCGCAGCCATGGTTCCGAACCAACGGTCGAGCGATTCGGGACGGATCGCCGATGCGTCCAGGGAGATCGCTGCCACGGTCATGCCGCAGTTTACGCGCATGTCCATCAGGCCGCGGAGGATCGTTCCATTCGTTGCCGCCGCGTAGCCGGTAGGCGCGATCCCGCCTCGGACCTTCGCATGGAGATCGGGCAGTCCCGCTACGGGCGCCGCTATGGCCGGATGGGCGGCTATCCCGCGCAACATCTCCACGCTGCCATCGGTCGGCACCATGTCTTGAGCGCAGAACAGGAGAACCCGGCGGTTCTCTTTCACGACCGCTTCGATCGGTCGTAACCGGGACGTGTTGTCGGAAGTCGTGGTCAAATCCCAACCTCCGAAAATATGCGGCCGGCCAATTCCTGCATCATGCCCGCCGACATGCCTATGCCAAGCGTTATTTCGAACATCGGCGCATCGAAGGGCAGCCGACCCGAATACGACCCTTTCGCGAGATTCCCGTCCAGTCTCGTGTGCCGAGCCCTGGCTTCTGAAAAACCCCCGGAGCTTCCCGGCGCAACTTTCGGGCTGCCCGCCAAGGCCTCCGGACTGTCCGCCCGAACTTCCGCATGACCGATCCCGGCCTCCGTATGGCCATTCCCCGCTTCAAAACGACCCGATTCATCCATTGAGCGGTAAGGCGCGGATGCGTCTTCGGCGGCGAGATCTAGCACGCCGAGCCAGCTTCGGAAGCCTTCCATTTCGTAAGTCAGTGATTCCATTAGTCTTAGCGTCGCCTCTGCCTCGGCCGGGCGCAGCGCCCGGAACCCCGTCTCCGGGCCTATCCGCGGAAAAAGTACGGCTCCCAGCGGAAACGGTTCGATGCTAAGCCGCTTGGGTCGGAAGCACTGGGACCTTCCCGACCCTAGCATAACGGACGCCTCAGGCCATTCGTCAGCTGCGCAGGCCAGTTTCCTTTTCCCGATTAACTCGACGGACTTGCGGTCGAGTCTCAACGGCGAGGCTAGCCCCCAGATCAATCCGCTGCGGACGAGCGCCAGATTTTCTCCAAGGTAAACGGCGTCTGAACCCGCCAGGATGGACGCAGCCAGCGTCGTCTTCCCGCAGCCGGCCAGCCCCGCAATCAGCACGCCTTTGCCCCGGATGGCTAGCGCCGAACCGTGGACGGGCATCCAGCCCTCTACTCGAAAAGCGCGCGCCAGGATCGGCATTAGGAACAGCGTGTCTGCACAGTGAGTCCAGATGTCTCCGCTGCGCGTCCCTCCGAACATCCCGAAGAACCTCCGCCTTTCGCGAAGCGTTCCTTCTATATCCAACTGCCCGCCGATAAACCGGAAAGACACCTCCAGTCCGTGCAGCGCCTTCGACCTCCGCCAAATCCAGCGGTCGCCCGCCCGGCGCAGGTGGCGTCCGAAAAACAGGCTGTCTCCGCATGGCGCCTCTTCCTTCGCGCGTCTTCGTCGGCTTCCGCTGCGGACGCTCAATACGGCGCTTATGGCGGGATGCGCCGCAGATCCTCCATCGCCCGCCGCCGAACTGCGGCAGTACGGCTCGAACCTGCTTCCGACGGCTTCCGCGAACCGCCGGTCGGATGAAGCAGCCTTTGCCCGCATGCCGAATATCTCGGCCGTTATCTCGTGTCTTTCGGTTTCTTGGTCCACGGCGGGCATCTTATGCCGGCGAGCCTGCGGCGCAAGCTTCAGCGCAGGCGATCCTTAAGGTGCGCAAGCCGATATGGGGGTTATAATCCAGTCCGTGCGGGAAGCGTCGCGCGGATGAGCACATGCAAGGCGAAGGCAGGAGAGGGGCATAACTTGATTCCCTGGACCGATACGCACGCACATTTGGATGCGGAAACTTTCCGCGGAGACCTGCCAGCAGTACTGGAGCGCGCCGGAGCGGCTGGCGTGAGCCGCGTAGTTTGCGTGGCCACCAGTCTGAAGAGCATGGAGGCGGTGGTGGCCATACTGAGCGAATGCGGTCGCGGCGGGAAGCCGGAACTGTACGGTACGGCAGGCATCCACCCCAGCGATTGTGCGGCCTTCGGACCAGATTCGATAGGTAGGATCGAGAAGGCCGTAACCGGGAACCGAAGCGTAGCCATAGGCGAAACGGGCATTGACTTTTTCCGCAACTACGCGCCTGAAGATCTGCAGGAAACCGCGTTCCGCGCCCAGACGGAGCTGGCGGCGCGGATGAATCTCCCGGTGATAGTCCATTGCCGCATGGCTGAGGAGGTAGTTTATCGTATCTTGGCTGGGATCGCGGATGTTTGCGGCCGCCGCATCCGCGGCGTCATGCACTGCTTCTCGTCCACCGCGGCTTGGGCGGAAAAGTTCCGCGCACTGGGATTGCACATAAGCTTTTCCGCTATAATAACTTACCCTAAGTCGGACGCCGCGCGGGAGGCGGCTGCGGCGGTTGATGCTGACGGAATCCTGATTGAGACCGACTGCCCATACTTGCCACCACAGTCGGTACGCGGGAGGCGAAACGAGCCGGCCCTGCTGCCGGAAATTGGCGCAAAGCTGGCGGATATAAGGGGCTGGACGATCGGGGAAACGGCCGCGAGGACGTCAGCCAACGCGACGGCGCTGTTCGATTTATGACACGCCGGCAGGTCGAGCGGGGCGATTCTCTGGGAACCGAAAACCTTGGCCGGAAGGCCGGTTGCAACGGGGCGCGGAATACGGGATCCCATCGCGGCGGTATCGCGGACTTTGATTTGCGGATTAGCCGTCGAACGGCGGCGCCCCCTCCGCCTTTGATTCGCGGTGAACCTTCATCATTGGAGGATGCTCGCTTGCCGGATAAAATTTCGATTGGGAAATTCGAGATACTCGTGCTCAGCGACGGGATCTTCAGATTGGACGGCGGAAGCATGTTCGGCATCGTGCCGAGGCCGCTTTGGGAGGCCGAGCGGGAACCTGATGGAGAAGGCCGAGTCACGCTCGCGTGTAACTGCTTCCTGATCTTGGCCGGAAAGACGAAAATCCTCGTGGACACGGGAATAGGGCGCAAGTTCGACGAGAGGCGCCGCAGGATATATGCGATGGACGGGCGCACGCTTGTAGAAGATCTGGCCGCCGCAGGCTTCTCTCCCGAAGACGTTGATCTCGTCGTCAACACGCACCTCCACATGGATCATTCCGGATGGAACGCTTCGGACGGCGGCGGTGCGCTTGCCCCGACTTTTCCGAACGCCAAATACGTTGTGGAGCGGCGGGAGCTTTACGCAGCGGCACATCCTACTGAACTGAACAGGCGCACCTACCTGCCGGAAAATTGGAGGCCGATAGCCGCCGCCGGCCGATTCCTGGTGTACGACTGGAAGATAGATCTGGTCCCTGGCGTTACGGTATTCCGTACCGGCGGCCACACGCCTGGGCACTCGTGCGTCATGGTCCGCGACGGCGACCGGATCGCCGTCGCCGCAGGCGACCTGCTGCCGACTTCTTCCCACCGGCGCGTACCGTGGGCGACAGCTTACGACATGTTTCCGGTCGAAACCATGGAGGCCAGGAGGTGGCTGTTCCGCAAGGCCGCGATGGAGAGATGGCTGCTCTTATGCGACCACGAACCCGAAATGAAGGCGTTCTATCTGAAGGAAGGCGCCGTCCCGGGCAGGTACGAGATCAAGGCGGCTACCGGCGGCTGATCCGGTTTTCACAGGTCGAGACTTATGGCCCGGATCGTTCGTCGCGGTGTGCTTTGTTGCATATAAAAAAGATGCAAGGCGTTGCCAAGTGAAAAGTTATGACGCAATCTCGCGACGAACACGTTTTCTCTTAACTTCTTGTTGCGCATAGATTTATATCTCAAATTATACAACAAAGCTCCGCGAATGCTGGGATCGCTCCGGATCTCCGATTCGGACGCTCCTCTTCGCATCATGGGAAGCCGAGGCATGTGCGGAGAGGCGAGCATATGGGGGCGGTCGTCTTCGCGTCGCGGGAGGCCTCCTGAGCCGTACGCAGTCCCCTTGCGCCGATTTGCGTCCAGTGCCGTCGAGGCCGGGCTGATCGAATCTGGAGACTAGGGCAACTCGTTCCTGCGCCGCAGTATCCATTCGACGGTCGCCAGCACGACGAAAGCAGCGAACAGGAGCGGACCGTCGTATAGCCGCAGCTCGACGAGGCGGCGCTTGTGTCGTTCCTTTTCTTTAAGTTTGGATGCCAACGCGTCCGCCTCGGAAAGCCTCACGCAAGTTCCTCCGGTCGCCTCGGATATCATCCGTGGCAGACGGTCGTCGGCGTCCGGCCTTTCGAACTCCAAACCCGGACGCCCCACCGCAAACTTTACGCGGACGCTGCCGACGGAAGCCCCGCCTCTCGATGCCGACACGGTCGCCTCGTAGGCTCCTGGCGCTGGCGGGACGAAGCCCGCCTCATACTCGCCTAGGCAGTCCTCGCTCGGCATGAGCGTCAACGTGCCGGAAAAGCCGGTCGGCCCGACGATCGAAGCGGACATGTCGGCATCAAATGCTATGCGTCCCTCCGCGTCTCTGATTTGGGCGTGTATCGCGGCGCGTTCCCCCGGCCTGTAGTGCGCCTTATCGCTCCAAGCCGTCAACGGGCCGGCGCCGGAGCCGGCGGATTTGGCGTCTTCCGACGCCAGCCACCTGATCAGTTGTCCCCAAAACTTGTGGTATGGGGCGGCGCGGCCGGCTCCGGACTGCACGGTGAACCACGGCCATGTAGGTCCGCCCGTCACGGCGGCGATGCGTCCCTTGCCGGCCTGGATCACGGCGACTGCGGGCAAAGGCATCCCATCTTCTCCCCTCCTGTCGGGGCGCACCGCAAGCGCTTCGGCCGCCGGCGCTGTGCCTCGCGTTACGTTGAATATTTCCATCGGCTGCAGCGCCTCGGTCGCTGCGGAATCGGAAGCTGCGAAAAATTCGGAGATGCCCGTCATGACAGGGTGGGCTCGGCCGGCCGCGGTAAGTATCATCCGGAACTTTCCGCTCTCGACCGGGTCTCCGGGACCCATCCGGACGGGCATGAGCGGCGCAAGCGGCGTATCGTGCCAGCCGCCGGAGGCGAACGAACCTTCGCCGGCTATCGCTAACAGCCCGGCGCCGCGTTCTATCCTCTCTTTCAGATTTCGGCAGGCCGTCGGCGAAAAGTGTTTCGCCTCTATGCTGCCGATCACGAAGACGTCGAAGCGGTCCATGTCCTCTCTGGTTTCAGGCAAGGAATCGAGATTCTGGCCCGCCGCATCGCCCCTGCGCATAAATCGCCCGGGCCCGGTCTTTATCAGTAGGACGGCGTTTATGTGGGGATCGCTTAGAAGCAGGCGCCCCAGGTATTTCGACTCGCCCCTCGGGATGTCGACGTACAGGACCTTTATCCTCGGCTCCGAGACCTGCAGCAGGAATTCCGACTCGTTGTTTTCCTTTATCCTTTCGCCCGGTTTTAACCCTAGCCGCACCTTGTACGTCTGGACGCCCGTCCTGACAGGCGCGAACCTGAGCTTGATCTCCTGGTCGCCGCGACAGTTCTCCAGCCTGAACGTCTGCCGGGCCAGTTCCCGCGCATCTCCTGTCTCGGTCCGGTCCTCGGCGCCGCGCAGCTCCTGTATCAGCGAAACGTCGGCTGTTTCTCCGGGAAACCCGCGCGCCCTCACGAATACGGATATTTCGGTCAACTCGTTGACGGAGGCGCGCCTGGGAGTGCGCACGTCGCTTATCGCGATGTCGGCGAAGGCATCCGCAGCCGTCAGGGCCGAGCCGACTACGACGCAATCCACCGGCACTCCCATCGCGGCCAGCTTCCGGATGGGATCGGCGCCAGAGTTGTCTGCGCCGTCGGTGAACAGGATCACTCTGGAAAGGTTCCGAACCTGCGATGCCGCGGCGGCGACAGTCTCACCAAGCGCGGTGACTTCTCCGTCGGCCGCGATCCGGAAGAGATCCGGAAGTCCGTCGAGCCGTCTGGCGCTGGAGCCCACGAGGAACAAGGACGTTTCGTAGTCTTCCGCCAGCCGCGCATAAAGCCCGCCGTCGTCGGACAGCAGGTTCCGTACGGAATGGAATCGGGCCGGCCTGTGCTCGACGTCCGCTATGCTCATGGACTTCGAATTGTCCACGCAAACCGCAACCCCCGGTTTTTCACCGCTTCTTTTTTCAAACGATAGCACAGGTTGAAACATCGCCGCCAAGACTGCGGCCACGGCGCCCATGCGCAGGACCGCCAACCGCACCAGCAGCGGCCTGTCCAGACGGTGAGATACCCCGCGGTAGGAAAGGACCACCAGCCCGACGACCGTAAACGCGACGGCAAGCAGCAGCCATGCGCCGGCCCAAGGAGCTTCGAAGGCAAGCTTGATGCCGCTTATGCCGAACATCCGTCCCCGCCCTCCGGTCGCCGCCGCGAACGCGCCGCGGCGATAGGTTGGCGCCGATGGCGCTTCCCGGGCGGTCCAAGATCACGGCGCGTCGTATTTTATAAGCGAGTGGACCTCGTATCCGCCTAGCCTGGCCCGGCCATTCAGGAACGAAAGTTCTATCGCGAAGGCGCAACCGACGACCTTGCCGCCCGCATCCTCTACCAGGCGCGCCACCGCCGCCATCGTTCCACCGGTGGCTATCAGGTCGTCGACCAGGAGCACGTTTTCGCCCGGGGAAACGGCATCCTCGTGGATGGCCAGCGAATCGGTTCCATATTCCAGCTCGAATTTAGCCTCCCTGTGCTTCCAAGGGAGTTTCTTCGGCTTGCGCGCGGGGACGAAGCCGGCGCCGAGCCTGAGCGCCACGCCGGCCCCGAACACGAAACCTCTCGCCTCCGCAGCCACCACCTTGGATACGCCTCGGCCTTCAAACGGAGCCGCCAGAGCGGCGACCGTCCCGGCGAAGGCGCCGGCGTCGCCCAGCAACGGCGTAATGTCTTTGAAGACGATCCCCTTTTTCGGAAAATCCGGGACGTCCCGTATGTATGCGGCGAGATCTTTCATCGCTTACCCTCCAGCCGCCGGCCTGGCGGGACTTGCCGGCTCGATCGCATTACGCGGCGCCGCGGCGGCCTGGGCGCTGCGCGCCCGCCGCCGGCCGCATAGCCTATTTTACCGGCTGCGGCGCTCGACCGCTCGCCTCCTGCGGAGGCGCCGTCTCCCTCCGAACCGCCGGTAAGGAACAAGTTGAGCTTCTTCAATGCTTGGGCTTCGATCTGCCTT
>CALKMO010000366.1 GCA_937991785.1 uncultured bacterium
GAACCGCAGTAGCAGTTCCCTGTCAGCCTTCGGCAATTGTCGAATATCCTCCGCCGAAGCTATGCGCTCGCGCGGCATGCTGGCCGAAAGTAACGGCATCGCCAACGCATAGGTGGTCGCCTTCGCATCATTTACCGCCGACGCCGGCACGAACATTAGCAACAACGCGATCCCTCCGAAAATCGCGGGCATCCACCTCTCGACTCGCTTTCTCACGCCTCTATCTCCCGAATTAAACCTGCTCCAGGCCTCCGCCCCCCCCAGCCCCGCTTGCCTTGACGTGCCCTCTCGACCTGCTTCTCGCAAAATCGCTATATCTTGTTATCGGCTTAAGGAGAGAGTTTCTAAAGGACGACTTCCGCATCTTTTCGATACAGCCTAAGTCGCAACCCGCAGTTAAGCATATAGGTTGCGTTACGGTACGGGTTAGGACGCCTAGACATCCACATTTTTGGCGCGTCGCTGGCGCTCGCGTCCGATTTTTTTGAAGGCCAGATATCGCAATACGCTATAAGGCAAGCGGTTACATAGTACTATCTGTTTCTTTCGGCCGCCTTGCCCGCGATTAAGACTTTGCGCGCGAGCCGGTTGCGCTGTGGATTGGAAGAGAGCTAAGCTGAGATAGAAAGATGGTGCGCTGAACTAGTCGGGAAGCCAGTACCCTCCAGATGTTGCGAGTAATCACAAGGGGTTGAATCCTGTCCGGGAACCTGCATGTTTGATAGAAGAGCGCAAAGTTATATTCATAACTCATTGCTATATAAGATGTTATGAACATGGGGAACCAGTTCCAGGCACCTTTATGATATTCTAAATAGCTTTGTTGCATAAAAGACGTAACGCTTTGCCAAGCAAAAAGTTATAACGCATGCTCATAGCAAATGCTTTTTCGCTCAACTCATTGCTTCGAATAGAGTTATGGCGCGAATTGCGCAACAAAGCTATTCTAAATGGTATTATAGCCCATTAACAACCAAAAAGCGTTTTTATTGATGGGACACATCATATCGAAATATCTCAATTGGCATGCCAGTAAACATCTCCTTGCCCGTTTTATTTTTAGGATTGGCCTTCAGAACTTTGGGACGATATGAAAAACTGCAAAGGTGGCATGTACATAACTTGTACCGATTCGTAGTGAATATAGGCCAGCTGTAGAGTAAGATTTTTGGGTTGATTCGACACTCAGTTAGTAAAGTGATCGGAGGAAATCAGATACGCGCTCGGAGCGACGAAACTCGATGTGTGGTCTAATGTTGTGGAAGCGTGCGAACGCGGGACGGGGTGTATCGAAAGCTGTCGCAACGAAGCGCGTCATATCGTGTCTGGGCGTCGGAGCGGGCAGACCATTGCCGTCTGGCCTTTTTTTTGCAAAAGAAGCTTGGGCGCGATCGAGGCGTTGCCGGTCGGATCCTGCCATCCGTTGGGCCGTGGGAAACATTGGTGCCAGGGTCGGGATCTGTTCACCGATTTTTGAATTGGGTCGCGCGTAGTGTTTGTTTCGGCGCGTCTTGACCCGCATCCGGCTTGGAGTTAGCATCCCGGTGGCGGGGCATGGTGCGCGGGAGGGTATTTTCCTCTTCCGCTCGACAGGAAGATGATCCGAGCCGGGGCTGGAGGATGCTCCGGCGGAGGCGTCTCCGCCCCTGCATTCGAACCGGTCGTAGGGGAGACGGCACACTGGCGATACGCTCGCTTCCGGAGACCGCATCGTGTCGAATCAGCTTGTCGGCAAAGTGATCAACGGCTACGAGATCCTCAGCCAGATAGGCCAGGGCGCCATGGGTGTCGTATTCAAAGCCAGGCAACTGGCGATGGATCGCATAGTCGCGATCAAGTTCCTGCCTACGAACCTGGCTAAGGACGAGGCGAACGTTCAGAGGTTCCTGCGGGAGGCAAGGGCGGCAGCGCAGCTTCGGCATCCGAACGTGATAGCGGTGCATGACGCCGGGCAGGCGGGGAACCTGTACTACATTGCGATGGAATACGTGGACGGGGATCCGGCGAACAAGGTGGTCGAGAAGGAAGGTCCCCTGCCAGAAGAGAAGCTGCTTTCCGTGGCGCGCGACATCGCTTCGGCGCTTGTCTGCGCCCATGATCTCAAAATCTTCCACCGGGACGTAAAGCCCGACAATATAATGCTTTCGTCCGACGGTCGCGCCCTCTTGGCGGACCTGGGGATAGCCAAATTCGGCAGTTCGAGGGATCCATCTATCACCGACAAGGGCATCGCGATAGGATCGCCCCACTACATGTCGCCGGAACAGGTTAGGGGCGCGGTGACAGACGCCCGCTCGGATCTCTATTCTCTTGGCGCCTCGCTGTACTTCCTGGCATCGGGTCGGACGCCGTTCTCGGGCGCGTCATCCAGAGAGGTGATGAGCAAGCACCTGACGGATACGCCGCGGTCTCTTGGGGAGCTGAGGCCGGGGCTGAGCCCCCGGTTCATATCCCTCGTAGCGCGTCTTATGGCCAAGGATCCCGACGATCGGTTTGGGAGCGCGAGGGAGGTCGTCGAAGCCGTGGATTCGATCCGGGCGGGGCGTTCGAAGACCAGCGTTCCCGCGCGGGTAAGGTCATCGGGGAGTCATAAGGCAATCGTCGCGCGCCGGCCTGCCGACGGAGGTGGTGGCGGAGCGTGGGCCGTGGCGGCGGCGGGCGGCGGCGTCGCGATCCTTATAGTTCTAGTCGTCGCGCTATCCGGGGGAAGCTCCGTTCGCGGCGGCAAGGGCCGCGGAACCCAGGTGAAGACGGCGAGCTCGACCGTCTCCGCCGAGGCGCCGAAGACCGCGGATGCCGGTGTGCGGCCGACCGCACCGAATCGGCCGCCCGACAAACTGGATCGCGAGGCTGCCGCCGAACTTGCGCGCATAGATGCCGATATCGCGGAGGGCATTCCGGCCGCGGTGGCGGCTGCAAAGCTCAGCGAGTTCCTGGAACGGTTCCCGGACGCTCCTCAAAAGGCGGCGATCGAAGAACGCGCCAAGGGATTCATGCGACAGCATGTATCGGAATCGTGGAGAACCGCGCTGGCGGCGGCGGAAGCCGACGCTAAGGCCGGAAGGTTCGCGGAAGCGGTAAGGGCCATCGAGTCGTTCGCCACGGCCGAGGCGCGGGCGCACATCGGGAAGGAAATAGACGAGGCTTTGATGCGCATCCGCAGCGAGTGGCACGACGCGGACGTGCGCGATGCCGAGGCGGCCGAGAAGGCCGGCGATATCGAAAAGGCGCGGAGTCTGTATGCTGATACACTGGCCCGATTGAGGGCTGAGCCAGGGGCGAGCCCTATGGCGGAGGCGTGGTTATCCAGGGAACTGGAGCGGATTTCGGCGAAATGCGCAGCCGCGAAGTCGGCCGCATCTGGAGCCGGTGGCGCCGGCGAAAAGGCCGAGACTGAACGATGGAAAGCTGTTGCCGCCGAGGCCGCGAGATCGGCCGGAACTTACAGGTACGACGAGGCCGCGGCGGCGATAGCCGGCTTCCTCGAAAAGAAGCCTGCGCCGGAGGCTATCCGTAAGGAAGCCGAACGCCTGCGCGATAGGTATTCGAGGATACACGCCGCTCTGGAGGCGGCCGTGAAGGATATGGCGGCCGGCGGAACCGGGCCGAGGATTCACGGGGCGGGAGGAGGGGCGATAAGGGTGGTCGGAGCCGACACCAGGAAGATCGTGGCCCGCTCCGATGGGCGGGACGTGGAAATACCGATCTCGTCCCTGACTAAGAAGCAGTTCTGGCTCCTGATCTCCTCCGGAGAAAACCGCTCTGCCGACCGGCACCTGGCGCTAGCCGCAGCGGCTTTGGAACTAGGCATGGCCGAGGAGGCCGAACGGCACCTGTCGGAGGCGCTGGCGCGGGACCCGTCGCTAAAGGCCGAGGCAGCGCCCTACCGGGAGGAACTCGGCGGCATCGCTGCGGCCAGGGCCGAAAAGGACGCGGAGGAAACCTTTGGCCGTTTGAACGATGCCATCGCCCGCGGCGACAGGGCGGAGGCGACGGCGGCACTCAACCGTCTGAGGACCGAGCTGAAGGGCACGAGATTCGCCGCGGTGCGGAGCGGAGAGATAGAAGATGCGGGGAAGAAACTTTCGGCGGCTGGCGAGGTCGGCCGCGCCGATCCGCAGGCGCCCGCAGAAAAGCGTGGGAAGGCGGATGAGCTGCTGGCGAAGGCGGGGTTCGTTCTCGCCTCCGGATCCCTTTCGGCTTCGGAAGAGTTCAAGGACGTTCTTTCGTGCGACGGAGGAGAAGCCAAACTGACGCCGGACGATGATCACAAGGGCGCGGACATTGATCTGACGATCAGCCTGCGGATGAAGGAAGACGGAGAGGCATGCGTATGGGTCAGGAAAAATCCGAGGTTCGAGAAGTTCGATCCGCGAACTCACTCGGTGCTCGCGCCCGAAGGCACGCTCCCGGGGCTGGGCTACGGGTTCCGGATCAACCGGCGCGAGATAACGGCCTACATCCCCCTCGACCCGACCCGGATATCCGGCGCGCGGCGCCCCCCGGGAAATCTCACCGGCTTCCCGAAGGCGGAGGGGCCGAAGAAACTTTCCGACGAGCAGTGGCACGCCGTGCGCGTGACGGCGTCGGGCCGTTTCGTCACGATATTCTACAATGGCCAGCGGCTGGCCTACTCCAACCCCGAGGGTGCGTACCTCGACGGAGATATCGAGATCGAAATAAGGGGCGGGGTGCAGTTCAGGCTGTCGCCCATCGTCAAGCTGCCGCCGCGGAACTGAACCGGCGCTTCGGCGCCCCGTCCGCGCGCGGCGAAAACCATTGGACGGTAGCCGCCCCGCTGATAAGAAGGGAAGTATCTCCGGGCGGAAGTTCGGCGATTTATGCGCATCTTTTCCGATCCGCGGCGGCACCCGGGTCGGGGTCGGGACGGCCGTCGCCGCGAGGAGACCTTCGGGATGATCCGTTACGACGCGGGCGGCGCCGGGGCGGCGCGGCGTTCCATCGCTGCCCTCGCCTTCGCGGCCGCTGCGTGCCTCCCCGGCGCCGCGCCAGCGGCCGGAGAAGGACCGCCGCGGGCGTGGGAGGCGCCGGGATATCCAGCGGAGGAAATACACGACGCGGCAGCGCACCGTGACGATGCCGCCTCGGACGTGCGCATCGCCTTCTCGCGCTGGCCGGACTGCTACAGCAACGCGACGGCGATCCGCGACATCTTCAGGCTAGAGGGCGTATCGGACAAGGCCGACCAGGACAAGGCGCTGGCGCTGTGGAAGTGGTTCCGCATCCTTGTTACCTCGACCGGCGGCGGGTACTGCTACGAAACCGATCCAGACGGCAAGGAAGGGATCGTCTACGACCCCCACAAGATATTCACCGTCTACGGGCATCACATGTGCGACGGACTCAGCTGGGCCATGGTGCCGCTGTGGCGGGCGGCGGGCTACATCGCCTTCGACGAATGTCATCATGGCCACACAATCGCGTCGCTGCGCTACCGCGACGCGGACGGACACTGGAGGTTCCACGATTTCGATCCTCAGGCCAGGTACTACTTCTGGGACGATCGAAAGAACATCGTCTCGACCTGGACGATGCCGGTCACGCGCGGCAGGGTGCACCGCCACCTGCTGGCCCCCCAGATCGTCCACACTCTCCGGACATCCCTGAGGCGGGGCGAGACTATTGTCCGCTCGTGGGATAACGGCGGCGCGGTCATCCAGCCCGGCAAGCGCGGGAGGGACGTGGAGATAACACCAGAAGGGGACGAGCGCGGATATTACCTGAAGACCCCGGGTAAAAGCGATGGAGTCTACGCCGTGGCGGGCGAAGAAATCCAGACGTTCGTCGCGGACATAGATCCGGCCCGGTTCCGCCTTCAGCTCGCGGATGGTTCCGGCGGCGTCGCATGCTCGAAGGATTCCGCTGGCAGACCACTTGTACATCCCGAGAAAACCGGCGTATCGGGATGCGCCGTGTACCGGATGCCCTCACCTTTCGTGCTCGTGGAGGCCGTATGCGAGGCGGAGTTGACGAAGGGGGACGAGGGGGACGAATGCGATTTGCTGCTGTCTACCGATGGGGGGCGGAGCTGGAAACGCATCCACGCGATGGAACGGACCGGCACGGAGAAGGTCGCCATCCCCTCGGGACGGGCGGCAAGGGTCCGGGGGCTGCCGGACGCCTACACCGCTTACGAGTTCCGCGTCAAGGCGGCGATGCGCGCCGCCGCGAACCCGGCCGGAGTCGGATTGCGGGCGCTTAGGGTGGAGACGCGCCGCGAATTCAACAAGCGGACGCTGCCCAACCTGCGGCCGGGGCCCAGCTTCGTCCGCGTCTCCGCCGAAAAGCTCGATCCCGACTGCCTGCTCGAGGTGGCCGTATCCTTCTCGGTGAAGGGAGAGGAGCGATCCGCGATCGGGCGAATCGCGTCCTTGCCGCACTACTTCAAGATAGATACCGGGCCGGCTGACGAGCTGGTAACCGGCAACTACGACCAGAAGTTCAACGTCGGCGATGTGCGCATGAAGTATATCCGCCTGAGGCTGATCCCATCGGGAGGCGGCGCCGTCCCGGACGCATCCCTCCCGGTGTCCGAGGCAGAGGCGGCGTTCTCCGCCCCCTGCCCGCACCCGGCCGACATGAACAACCGCAAGATCGTGAAGAACCGGGAGACGGACCCGATGCAGACGTCCGGATTCTTTCCGCAAAGCAGGCAAGTGCTGAAAGACGACGGCGCCAGGGTGAAGGCGCTCTTGGATGCCATCGCGTCGGACAAGGAAGTTGGGCCGAAGGCTTGGATGGCCGCCGAAGACCTAGGTAGTTACCCCGAAGCGGTAGACGCTCTGATCGAGATGCTCCCGCGCGCCAACTTGGACCTGACCATCCACATATGCAAAGCCTTGGCGCAGATCGGAAGCCCCAAGGCCGCAGGCCCACTGCTCAAAAAGTGGGAGGCCGCGCCGGGAGGGGCACCGGGTACGCGGTACATCCCCGACGCGCTTGCGGCCATAGGCGACAGGAGCGTCGTCCCGGCGCTCGTCGCGAAGCTCGGGATGGTCCGCTTCGACTTCCGCTTCCATATAGCATACGCCATGGGCAAGCTCGGTGGCGAGGAGGCCGAAAAGGCGCTGGCGGATCTCGCGGCGCGAGATCCTTTCCCGGCGGTGCGCGAATTCGCCCGCGAACAACTTGAGGAGTTACGCCGCAGCATGAGATGACGAAACCATGATGGTCATCGGCGATAAGTTATGTGAAAATACCATGCGGTTGCGGCCGGCGGCGAGACAGCGCGGGCACTGAATGTTCTTATCGCCCGGTTCGTATATCCCGTCGTTTGAGAAAAATTGCAAAATTTTACTTGCTGTTTGCAGAAATTAAGCTATAATCATTTTTTTGCG
>CALKMO010000367.1 GCA_937991785.1 uncultured bacterium
CCTGCGTGAGGCGCTCACTATGAAGCTTTGGGGTAAAGCCTCCCCGAGTCCGCGGAAATCTCCCTATCGTCCGCAGACAGCGCAACCGGCTCGGCTCTAACAGAATAATGTTGACTTTTCGATATGGCATGCTAAAATTCACTTGGGGACTTAGGGTTGGGTTAATGTATGCAGCCTACGGTTCGGTTGGATGTGACGGGAAGCTACGCCGTGTCGCCCTGCACATGGGAAGGGGGAGGTTTGATATCGCCGGTAATCCGGGCGATAACCCCAAGACATAACACCTCGGCTTCGAAGGAATGCGCCGGCGTATCGCTGGTAGAGGCGATGTGCGCTCTGGCAGTGTTAGCCGTAGCGGCCACGGCTGTCTTTTCGCTCTATACAGCGAACCTGCAAGCGGGCCGGTTTTCGGAAGAGCGACGGCTGGCGCTTCAGGCGGCCGTAGAAAAAATCGAAGAGATCAGGCGGCTGGTGGCGAGCGGCAAGTCGCTTGACGAGATATATGACATATACAAGCCGGCGATAGGGATGACTGATGTCAACAATATGCCGCCTGCGGCCTTTAGAGTTCCCGGGTTGAGGGGCAGGTCGAACGATTCGGTTAGGAACGAGTACGTCGGCACCGTGTCGCTGATAATAGACGAGACGCCGAACGAAGCGGATTACGGGGTGGATTACACGACAAACCCGTCAACGCTCAGTCTCGGCGTGGATATAAACGGGAACAATCGTTATAACGATATCTCCGGTTTGGCGCCGTTCCCAATGGATATAAACGGAAATGGCAACACGACAGACAACCCGATGACGGAAGGCTTTTTCATACTGCCGGTGGTCGTCACCGTCAGATGGCAGGGCGTGTACGGGATACAGAGGGTTGACCTGTTTTCCATCGTGTTCCCGGACAAGAGGTTGTGACATGGAGATTTTGCACGGGCACCTCGCTGCCGGAGGATTCGTCGAACCGGCGATTCACCTCGGGCAGCCAAGGCGGCGCCATATTCCGGCGGTTGGAGTTTGCTATGCCGCACCAGGCGAGCGTTGCGGAACGTATACCGTCGCCCGGGGGCGCGATCGCGAGCGGCAGGAAGAACCTCGCGGAATGACTTTGCTTGAGACCATGATCAGTACATCAATCATGCTGACCGTCATAGCGGGGTTCCTCGGCGCTCTGAAGATGTACTCGGACGGCGTAGCCTTCCACGGTGCGATATACGGCCAGGTCAGGCTGGCCGAGCAGATGATAGACGACATGCTAATCGGGCTGAGGTGGATATCGGTCAGCGAAGGCGAGGAACTGAAATCGTACGGCGGGACCGAGGCGGGAAAGCCGCCCATGATATCTTTCCGGCGCATCAAGGGGCTGAACCCTTACTATGCCGTCGTCGGCGAGGCGCCGGACATGGAATACGTGTACGGCGACAGGATATCGTATTACTGGCTGCCGTCCGAGAGGGAGAACGCGAAGTACGCTTCAGGCGATAAGAGCCTCTACGACCCGGCCGATATTGACGGCGTTGACCATGACGGCAACGGCGTTCGCAACGACGGTGTGATATGGCGAGAGGTTGAGGACGCCGACGGCGACGGCAACCTGGACGACATAGGGTACGACTCGTTCGGCGGCACTGCCGACAGGCGCATCGTTTTCACTAACGTACCGCCTCCTTTCGTTCCGGTCGCCGGTACGCCCGTTTCTTTGGATTCATTCCGGGTTGATGTCAATTGCACGAACCGTTCGGTCACGCTGACGATAAAGCGTTTTGTGGATGCCGCCTCGCCGCAGCCGAATTCCAACATGCCTCCGCACCCGCAGGGCGTGGCGTTCTCGGATGCGGCGGTCGTAAACCCTAATGTTATCGTGATGACGGCAAGGCGGACGTTCTGCGTCCGGAACTGAAAAAGGGAGAGGGGGCGCGTTATGGAGATTCGAAGCGCCATGGGAGAGGAGTGCGGGCGCGGATCGGCGCTGGTCCTTGCCCTGGTATTCGTAACCGTGCTCATGATGATGTGTCTCGGCTTCGCAGCAAGGGTCAAGGATACCAGCGAATCGCTCGAATACGGGATGGCCGAGGCGCGGGCGATGGAGATCGCGCAGGCCGCGATCAAGACGAACATGCAGAAGATATGGGCGGACTTCATTGCCAGCGCCGGGACGAAGCCCGATCCCCGCGACCGCGTCGTGTGGCTTGCCGTCACCGCCAACGACTCCAATAAGAACAGGGAGCGCGACGGCGGCGAGCCGCCGGCAGCCATCGAAGGGAATAGTTACAACAAGACCTGGTTTCAGTTCGGGCAAGGCGAGGCGACCGTATCTTCCCGGGTCTTCGGGAGCGTCCCCGACGATCGTTCCTACGTGGACCTGGAACTTCAGGCCAGCGCAAGAGTATTTTCGGGCAACGGCGATCCCACGAATAAAGCGGACAAGAGGGGATGGGCCTACAAGACCGTCCGTATGGTGGTCAGATATAACTTCATACAGCCGTCCCGCGTCTTCGACTTCGCCTACTTCGCCAACAACTACGGCTGGATGTACGACAACGGTTCCGGTGTCATAAAGCTGTTCGGCGGGATGGGAGCGAACGGCAACCTGGGCTTCGCCGGCGCCCCCTGGGTTGACGGCTTGCTCTTCGCGGCTCTGAACCCGGCCCTCAACGCGGCCGGAGTCGTAAACGGACTGAGCTGCGTCCGATCTCATAACCTGGCTGCCTACAAGGCTTTCGTCGCGTCCCAACCGGCCGAGCGCCGGGCGCTGATGCCGCCGACCAATCCAGCCTACACGGAGGACGCCAACGGCAACGGCATCCTGGACTCGGGCGAGGATGCCGACGGAGACGGTGTCCTGGATAAAATCGAGTACCCTGCAGGTTACGACGGGACCGTCAGCACGTTCCAGAAGCAGGCACCGCTAGATATGCCGTACCTGGGAGATCTGACGAGGTACAAGGAGCTGGCATTGCGTGAGGGCGGCACGATAAAGCAGCTCAAGCCCGGCGGCGATCCGAACAACGAGTCGGATTGGGAGACGGTGGTCAACGGCGTATACGGCGACGATCCCGACGAGGTCGGCATTATGTCCACTGTGGACGGGTCGGGAAACGTCGTCAGGACCGCCGTGCCCGCCGACAAGAAGCTCGAAACTGATCCTGCCAAGCAGGATCGCAACGGCAACGTGGCGTTGGTCGGCACGGACGCTCAGCCGATAAAGATCACGGGCCCTGTGGTCATCACCAACGACCTGGTGATCCGTGGCAAGATAACCGGCAGGGGATCCGTCTACGTCGGCAGAAACATCCATGTCGTCGGCAGCGTCACCTACAAGAACCCGCCGCAGTGGACGCAGAATGATCCGAACTTCTATAATACTCTGCAGACCAACAACAATGATAAGGACATGGTCGGCTTCGCGACCAAGGGCAGCGTGATCGTAGGCGAGTACTACCGGATGGCCAGGAGCGACAAGCCGGCCGGAGGCGGCATGTACGACAACAGCGACTCTTGGGGTACCGCGAGAAACTACTTCAGGACGGGCTTCCAGGACGCTAAAACGCAATCCTACCAGACCGACCCGACAGACGAGGCAATAGGCTACTACGATCCGGTCACCAAGAAGTTCCATGGCGATTACACGGCGAACGACGGCGGCATGCGGTATGACGCCGGCGACCTCTCCGCAACCATAGCCAGGAAATACTATGAGTCGTCGTTCCCGGATTCGTACATCAAGAGCATCTCGACCGGGCGGCCGGAGAAGATTCACGGCATATTTTACACGAACCACCTTTTCGGCGGCCGGCCTCAGAACTTCGAGATGTTCGGATCGCTGGTCTGCCGGGACGAAGGCATAGTGTTCAATAACTACGCGTATTTTTATTACGACTCCCGCTCGTCGAGCAACTCGCTGGGGTCGCGGGCGATGGTCTACCTGCCGGCCGCAAGCGGGTACAGGGTATGGCTGTGGCAGGAGATACCGAGCAGGTAGCGGGCGGCCGCGACGGACGGACGGCGCCGGGGCACCGTGGGCCGGACGTGAAGGACCGGGGCGGGCAAAGGCGAAGGTTCGGCTGAGCGGCGGGGAGGCCGCGGTCTCCCCGGGACGGTCGCGGTACGGGTCGTACCGGAGTGTCCGATCGGGAACCGGAGCTGGAGGCGGACGATGCGGAGAGAGCGGTTTATATCGCTTATTCTTATTGTTGCGGCAGTAGTGGCGTGCGGCGAGAGTTTCGGAGCGGCTGTGGCTCCGGAGGGGCGCGTGGAGGAGGTTATGCTTGAGAGCGCCGCCCGGGATGCGGCGGGCCAGGCGGCATCGGCTCCGACGCTGGAGGAGAGGCGCGCGGCGGCCGCACAGAAGGTGCTGGCCGAGCGGGCCGAAGGGAAAGCCGCGGCCGAACGTATGCGCGCCGCCGAGGCGGGAAGTGCCGCTTCGGTGGAGGAGACCTATGCCCTTCAGAAATACATTCTCTGGACGCTTACCGGAGGGCTTGTAGCGGCGGCCGCCGTCGCCGGCGCTCTCCAGTACCGCATGGCGATAACGAAGGCCTTGCGCGGGCGC
>CALKMO010000368.1 GCA_937991785.1 uncultured bacterium
GGCTGGCGAGGCGCAGGCTCCTTCTCAGGGCGGAAGACGATCGGCAAGCGTTCCTGATGGATGGCGAGAGGGAAACTGTATGCATCCAAAAAAGACGAAAACGGAAAAGACCGGCAAGAAAAATAAATCGGCCGAACATACCAAGCGGCCGTCGTCGCCGGCGCACGGGCGAGCGGCGCCGCCCCCGAGGCACGATCAGGCCGCTGCGAAGACAAGAGACGTTGTCGGTGCGAAGCAGGCAGACACCGGCAAGGCGGGGCTGAAGAGGTCGCGTCACATGCTCCCGCTTACCAAGGATCAGATCGAGGATATCCGCGAGGCGCTGCTCGCCAAGCTGGACGATCTGAAGCGCAATATCGATACTGGAGTGCAGGGGACTAGGGAGAGAAACATTGTCCAAATACAGGACCAATCGGATATGGCAACTGAAGCCGCGGAGGACGACATGGTGCTCCGCATAGTTGAGAACGAATCGGTAACCGTAGCCGAAGTAAAAAAGGCCCTCGAGAAGATAGATAGCGGCACTTACGGGATATGCGAGTCGTGTGGCGATCCGATCGGACTGGCTCGTTTGCAATTCCTGCCGTTCGCCACATTATGCGTGGAATGCACTAGGCGTCGCGAGATCGTCAAGGCGCGCGACGAGAGCACCGAAATAGATTGGGAGGCTGTTGAGGAAATAGATCAACAGGACGAGTAGCTCCCCGACTGCAGGCGTGCGGTCAGATCCGGCAATCGGGCAAAATCATCGGAGGAGAAACTCGGCCGACCGTCGCGCGCCGTTCGCAATCTTGACGGCAAGAGGACGGCCCGAGATATCGTGAAATATCTCGGGCCGTTCGGGGAAGGGGGGGGTACGACCTTTTAAGGGGCCGTACTCCCCTGCGATGGGGCCGGATGAGGACCTTAAGGCGTAGTCTTCCGATGCTCTTGCAAGTGGGTGTTGACCGCGACCACGAGCTTCTGGCCGGCCCTGATCCTGGACCCCGATATTTTATTCGCCTCCGCTATTTCTCTCCATCGTTTCCGGTCCTTGAGCAGTTTTTCGGCTATGCTCTCCAGGCAGTCGCCGCTCTGCACCACATAGACGAGCCTCCCGGAGCCGTCTGACAACTGGGCCGGCGAGGCTTGGCTCGAGCCCTTGCGGCCGACCTGTTCGGCGGCGGGGGTCGAATCGAACCTCGCGGCATCGGATGCCGGCCCGCTGTCGGTCAGGACCGGGATTTTCAACGTCATGCCCGGATGTATCAGGTTGGCGTTTTTGACGGCGTCCGAGTTCGCGGCAAGTATCGCCTCGACACCGATTGCGGTCTTCTCGATTCCATAGAACTGGCGGGCTATCTTGGTCAGAGAGTCGCCGGGCTTGACCGTGTACGTTTCGCCGGCCGCGCCGACGTTCTTCCCCGTAGCGGTATTAGTTTCGAGCTTCTGATTCGGTTGCCGGCTCGCCGGCACCCCCGCGGCTTTCTGCGACGGCGTTTGATCCGAAGGCGGTCGCCCTCTCCTATCGCCTTCCGAGGAAGGCGGGGCGTCCCATTCGGGCTGCAGCTCCGGCTGGACGATAAAGGCTTGATCGCGGACAGGCGACGATCGGACCGTATCGCCTATCTCGGGCGGGCTACCGTCTTCCCGCGCCGATTCAGCGGCCGAATCGGCAAGGTTCGTCCAGGCCGGCGTCGCCGCCCGGCGCCTCCCGCCCTCGTACACGAGCGCCACAACCACCACCATGAGCAGGAACAGGGTGAGCAACCCCCATTTGAACTCGCGGAACACTCGGCCGGCGACCGAGGCGGTCGAGCGTTTGGTCGAGGTCATCGAACCGGTCGAGTCGGTCCTGGCGTTGCCGAACAGGCTGTCGCCGTTGCCGTTTGATTGTGTCACGGGATCATCCTCCGAATCTGTTCTGAACCGACATGGCCAAGCATAGCCGGGCTCGCGAACGCGCGGGTGCCGGCGTACTGCCGGACATGAACCATTTTAGATTTTCGGGAAATCCGGCCCGGAACTTGAGAAAAAATCGCCGCGGAACCGACGCCAAGGGGTCGGTTGCGCCTCCATGGGAAGTAACCGTATCGAGGTTAACGCCTTCTCCTCGGAAAGACGCCCGGGTGTAGCGCAGGGCAGAGGAGCACTAAGATGCTCTGCAGCATATGGGCAGCATCTAGCCAAGGGAAGCAGGAAATCTGGGGAAACGCTCTCGGCTCGTACCTTACCAAAAGGCAAACCCTGTCCATAGGGAGGCGGCATGCCGCCCCGATGTCCGCGGGTGCCTAGAAGCTTCAGTTGCGCTCCTTCGGCGTTGTGGTATCATCGCGTTTTCGTGCAGGGGAGGTCTTTTGGAGCGCCCTCGCGGAACGGTTGCCGGCCGGCCGTAGGCAGTAAGATTCGCAAGAGCGGCAGGCGGTCGCTTCCAAGGAGCCGGGCTGCGAAGCGTGGGAGACGAGGATACGCCAAGGCGGCGCGTCTCGGAGGGAAACCCGACAGAACAAGTTGATGCCACCTTAGCTCAGCGGTAGAGCAGCTGTTTCGTAAACAGCAGGTCCCCGGTTCAAATCCGGGAGGTGGCTCCATGGACCGCTATTCCATTCGGGAATTCGCAATCGCTTCGTTTCGGAGGCTTGGCGGCTTTTCGTTTGGGCGTTGCAACCGTGCCGAGACCCTGAACGGCGGGCGGCGGCCGCTCCGCCTGTATCGAGTCCCGGCCGTTTCCGAAACCCGGCGTCGGCGGGCGGAGGGCTGAACCGGAGGCTATGCGGAATAGCGTCCGGCGTCCATCAGCCGGCGACGGATCGCGCCGCGAACTCCGCCAGGCGCGATCAACCGGCAATAGCTGACCGAGGGGACGGTTTTGAAGCCCGATCCCCTGTGTGGCGCGCAATCCGGCCCCTCGGCGGACTGGAATTCGAAGGAAAGCGCGCCGGAGGGCCGAAAAACAGCGATGGCGGCTCTTGCTCCAGAAACTTCTTCGGGCGAATCATCCCCCGTTCCCAGGCGCGTCGAAGTAGGCGCTGCCGGCGGGCCGAAGCCCGGCGACACCATGCCTTTTCAGAGCCTCCCCAAGGGGGACACGACGATTTCTCTTCCGGCTGAGACCGATGCTGCGCCGATTTGCGTCGAAAAGGTTCTGTTGGTGTCGGAAAAACTCACCGGCAGCGAGGCCTCGGGTTACTCCCGCGACTTGGCCGCCGCCCTTATCCGGCGCGGCATCCGGGTGGCCGTATTGGCGCCTTCGGCCAGCGATCCTGACAGGTTGGCGGCGATGGGATGCGAAACGATGTTTGCGTCGAGATGTCTATGGGGGAGATGGGCCGTGTTTTGTTTCCGCGCGGCCAGGGAATTCGCACGCCGCTTCTCCCCGCAGCTCATCCACGCGCAATCCGCCTTCGCCATGGCGCTCGCCAGACCCCTGGCCGAAGACCTCGGCGTGCCCTGCGTGGCCACTTGCCATCAAATACTCAAACCGGGCCGCATCTCGTTCCCGCCGCTTTGTACGCGCCTTATAGCGGTAAGCCAAGTGATCCGCGAGAACCTAGTGAACGACATCAAAATCCCGAAAGACCGCATCCGGCTGATCCCCATCGGCATAGATGTGTCCCGTTTCAAGAGGCATGCGACCAGGGAAGGCGGCGATACGGTCGTCGCGGCCGTGGGAAGCCTTACGAAGAGGAAGGCGTTCGAGTATTTCGTCGAGGCCGCCTACATCCTGGCAGACTCCGGCATCGAAGCGAAATTCCTGCTGGCCGGCGAGGGACCGGAGGAGCGTCGTCTCCGCAGGCTCGCCTCTCGGCTCGGGCTCGATCGCCGTCTCACCTTTTACACCCACCCGATAGACTCCGCCGCCGTGTTGGCTGAGGCGGACTTGGTCGTCCACCCATCGCTCCAAGAAGGATCCGGGATCGGCGTTCTGCAGGCGCTGGCCGCAGGCGTGCCGGTCGTGGCGGCTGGAGTGGGTGGGGTGTACGACGTGCTGAAGGACGGCGAGACAGGATACATAGTCCCCGCCGGAAACGCCCGCGCAATCGCGGAAAAGGCTGGCCTCCTTCTTAAGGATGGGGCCCTGCGCGCCAAGATGGGCGATGCCGGCCGCGCATTGGTCGAGAGGGATTTCACTATAAACAGGATGGCAGCCGACACGGTGGATGTTTACGCCGAGGCGATCAAGGAATACGCATCGGGAAGGTAGAGATGTTCGCTCTCGCTCGCGCCGCTTGAGATGCCCCGTAGCGCGGGCGCCCAGGACAGGCATCATGTCCGGCAGCCGAACCGGTGGGTGAACTCGCCGCCAAATCTTCCGTTGGACCGATCCGCTACGAGTCCAGATATCTTTTTATCCAGTTGACCAGATCGCTCTTCGATTGCGCCCCCTCCGATCTGTCCACTTCCTTGCCTTCCTTGAAAACGATCAGGCACGGTATGCTGCGGACTTCGTATCTGGATGCCGCGTTGGGACTTTCGTCCACGTCAACCTTGCATACCTTAAGCTGCCCAGCCATCTCGGCTGCAATGGCATCAATGTGCGGGGCTATCGCGCGGCACGGCGGGCACCACTGGGCCCAGAAATCCACAAGGACCGTTCCCTTGCTCTCTTCCACCTCGCTCTTGAACGTAGCGTCCGATACAGCCACTGTATGCTCGCCCATCGGAACATCCTCCCAAATATCCTCTGCACCCGCCCGGTTGATCGCCGGCAGGCGGCGCAACACATGGCGGAACTGTCCATGTCAACGCACAGGCACCAGGACGACCGGGAACAGGCTCTGGATCTACTGGATCCCCAGATTCTGGTCGCCTTCCCTCAGGAGCTCCTTGATTCCTTCCTTGTCCTTCGCTTCCTTCAAGAACCTCACGTAGTTATCGTCGCGCAGCAGCCGGGATATGTAAGCCAGGGCTTCAAGGTGCGAACCCGAAGCGCTTTTCGAAGACAGCAACAGGAAGATCACATATACCGGTTCGCCGTCCAGCGCGTCGAACGCTATTCCCTTCTTCGATCGCGCGAAGGCGCCGACCAGGCCGGACACGCTGTCGTGCTTGGCGTGGGGCACGGCTACGCCCATTCCTATGCCGGTCGAGCCTAGGTCTTCGCGGTCCATCAAAGCCTTGATGACCTTCTGGCGCGCCTGCTTGTCTATCTTGCCCGCCTTCACCAGCGCGTCCACGATCTCTTCGATCGCCTCTCTCTTCTCCGTGTTCTGCAGGTCATCGAGAATCGCTTCGTCACAGATGATCTCGCTCAGCTTCATGTGTCCTCCCGATCTCCCCCGCATCCCAATGCTGTGAGGCCCGCGCCGTCTAAGGGTACCACCCCATCCTTCACTCACGGAAGTCAACCGGCTGCCTCCGGCAATCCGACAACCGCATGCATATGCGAAGCGGAAAAGCCCCCCGACGGCGATGGCTAGTGTCGCACCTACCGCGCTCGCATTACCCCTTACTTCTGCCCTTCCTCGCCCTCCCCGTCCTCCGGCTCCGTATCATCGTCCCCATCATCGGCCGGCGTGTCGGCTTCCGCGCTGCGTCCGCTCGCGCGCTCCGCTATCCGCACCTTTGCCGTCGGATCGTGGCGCTTCCGCAGCTTCGCCTTGTGCTTCTTCAGATTTTCTTTCATCCGCCTGATCGCCTTGTCAAGGGCGGCATACATATCGGTCCCTTCTGCGAACGAAGCTATTTGACTGCCTTTGGCTACTGAGAATATCAGTTCGGCTATCTTGCGATTGTCCTCGACCTTGAGGAGCACCCTGGCCTTGGTAATGCCGTCGAAGAACTTGTCGAGCTTTTCCACCTTGCCTCGAGCGTAATCTTCCATCGCGCGGGTTACGAGGGTATGCTTCCCCGAGATGATGATTTCCATCTCCTCTCCTCCATCTCAGCGGCCTCGATCGCCTTTAACGTCAAGGAATCCATTCCAATCACCTGCATAGACCGATTCCCGGTCAAAGCAAACACCGCGCCGCTAAAGTTCGCAAGCGCTCCCGCTGCAGTCCCATAAAGCCTAAAGGCACCCCCAACCGAGCGAAATCTCCAATGGAATCCATCCTGCTTCCCCTGTTGCGCTGGATTCTAAATATGCTGCTCGCGAGCGTCAATATGTTTTTAATCGGAACTTGCCGGGGCATTTTGCGTTGCCAAGACGCCTTGTGCACCGGGCGGAACTACGTGCATAAAGCCACAGCCATATCCGTTCTCATTCTCTCAGGCATGCGACGATTTTTGACTGATAAGGAACTTGACAGGCATCCCACTATTTGGTTATATTGCCAAATAGAGCAAGCGCTCGGATGCTCTGGCGAAGCCTGGCTGGTTGTTATCAGGAGTTGACGCTGAAGGGGGCCGGCTTGGAGTGGGATTATGGACGAAGAGACCAGGAACCTTTTTAGGGATCGCGCCGCAGTTATGAAGGCGCTGGCCCATCCGACACGGCTTTTTATCGTGGATCAACTGGGCAAGCGCGAGACATGCGTATGCGAGCTTGCAACGATGACAGGCGCCGACATGTCCACTGTGTCGAAGCATCTCTTAATACTGAAATCTGCAGGGATAGTGGAGGACGACAAGCGAGGTCTGCAAGTCTTCTACCGCATCAAGTTCCCTTGCGTGCTGAAGTTTTTCGACTGCATAGAGGGAGTACTTGTGGCTTCAGCGAAGGAGCGTTTGAAGCGCTACAGCAAATGACGGGCGGTTTTTTGGGCGACTTAGTTTGGCGAATTGACCAATCAGCCATGAGCGGTACAATTCGTGCGCTCAGGAGGAGTTGAGAGATGTCGGAATGGAAGAAATTCGCTTGGCTGGCGGGGATATTCCTCGTCGCGTACTTCATCCCGATGGACAATCCCAAGGTCGCGAATGCGATCCAGGAGGCATTCCGTCTGCTACAGTGGTACGCGCGCGAGCACACGCTGGCGTGCGTGGTGCCGGCGATGTTCATAGCCGGAGCGATCTCGACGTTCCTGTCGCAAGCCTCCGTGATGAGGTATCTCGGCCCCAGGGCGAACCGCCTGGCGGCTTATTCGGTGGCGTCGGTTTCGGGCGTGATCCTGGCGGTCTGTTCGTGCAGCGTGCTGCCGATGTTCGTAGGCATCTACACGCTCGGGGCGGGACTCGGGCCGGCGTGCGCCTTCCTCTATTCCGGTCCGGCCATAAACGTCCTGGCGATTTTCCTCTCCGCTCGCGTCCTGGGCTTCGATATCGGGGTCGTCCGGGCCGTCGGCGCGATAGCATTCGCGTTCGTCATAGGGCTGCTGATGGCGCTGATCTTCCGCCGCGACGAGACCGCTCGCGTGGAAGCGGCAATGAATATGCCTGAGCCTCCTCCGCCGAAGCGCAGACTCTGGCAGACGACCTTGTACTTCCTCGGCATGATCCTCTTCCTGGTCTTCAGCGATTGGTTCAACACGAACGACGTGACGATAACGATGAAGGACGGGGCGGTCATCGAGGCGAACATCCGCTACAAAACGACGGAGACGCTGGACATCCAGAGGTATGACGAATCGCGCAAGCTTATGCCTCGCGTGGAGCGCCTGCGCATGGAAGACATCGATAAAGTGGCGCCCGTTCCGAGCCTGACCATGACGATTCACGGCGTAAAGTGGTACCTGGCCGGCGCGATGCTGGTAGCGGTCCTCCTGATGGTATGGCGATGGTTCGACAGGGACGAGATAAAGGAATGGATGTCGGCGACGTGGGATTTCACGAAGATGATCGTGCCGCTTCTGTTCGGAGGCGTGTTCGTCACCGGATTCATAGGGGCGCTCCTGCCCGACGAGTACGTGGCCGGAATTGTCGGCGGCAACAGGCTGGTTGCCAACTTCTTCGCCTCGTTCATCGGCATGATATGGTACTTCGCGACGCTGACCGAGATACCGATCGTCGAGATGCTGAGGCGTCTGGGCATGGGCAAAGGCCCTGCGATGGCGCTGCTGCTGGCGGGGCCGGCGCTGTCGCTGCCGAGCATCCTGGTAATCTACAAAACCATAGGGTTGAGGAAGACGATCGTGTTCTGTGCGCTGGTAGTTGTGATGTCCACGGCGGTCGGCTTGTCGTTCGGCGCGCTGGCAGGCTGATCCGGCGACCCGTCCCGGGATGGCGCGAGCAGATCGCCGGGCGCTGGCGCGGCGAACGGACGGATTCCGGAGGGGATTGCAATACGGTCCCTATGGAAGCGATGATGGAGGAGGAGGCACGATGAAGAAGGTTCATATACTCGGGACAGGATGCCCAAAGTGCAAGAAACTGACGGAGGCCACCGAGGCCGCCGCGAAGGAGCTGGGCCTCCAGATCGAGCTGATAAAGGTTACGGACATAAACGAGATAATGAAGTTCGGGGTGATGATGACGCCGGGACTGGTAGTGGACGGCGAGGTGAAGGCCGTCGGAAAGGTGCCGACGGTGGCCGAGATAAAGAAGATGCTGGGGTAAGCTGCGAGATCCCATAGGAGCCGCTCGGGGTCGGAAGGCACTTGGGATAGGGCATGGGCGGTCGAAGGGATCCTTGCCGCCCGGGATGGAAAGCATTGAAGGAGGGCAAAGCGATGTCGTCAAACACAGGGGCAAGCTGCTGCGGCGGGACGAAGCTGATATTCGCGTGTTCGGGGGCGGCGGACGTCGGCGCGATCGCCGATCAGGCTGCCAGGAAGCTGACTAAGGACGGTGCCGGCAAGATGTTCTGCCTGGCCGGCGTCGGCGGCAGGGTATCCGGCATCATGAAGACCACCGGAGCGGCCGACAAGATACTGGCGATAGACGGCTGCCCGCTCAATTGCGCGAAAAACTGCCTGGAGCAGGCCGGATTCCAAAAGTACGAACATCTCCAGCTGGCCGACCTCGGCATGGAGAAGGGCAAGACGCCGCCGACGCCCGAGAACGTAGCGAAGGTCGCCGAGAAGGGCGCGGAGAAGCTGGCTTAGACGGCGATCCGGACGATCGTGCCGGGCGCTGGGATCGGGGCCGCATCGCCTTCGGCCGCTCTTTCCAGGAGGAGCCGGGGCTTGGCATATGGGGTAATATTGCGCCACGCGAACGGTTTGTATCGCGGCTGGAGGCGGCTCGCCAAGACGGCGCCGGCGAGGCGCCACGGCGGGATTGCAGATGTGCCCATGCGAAGGCGATGAAGGCCCTGCGGCGGTCATGGCGATCGCTGTCGCCTTGGGCTTATGGCTCGTCTTAAGGGTTGCGCGAGGGGATGCCGGAAGACCGGGGAAGACTCGGGATCGGGAGAAGGATAGGGACATGAACGGCGAGGACGGGAAAGAGTCCTGCGGGACGGGGATTTACTGGAAGACGGCCGTCGTCGTCGCTCTGGCGATCGCTGTAGGCGTCGTGCTATGGATGAAAAAAGATCGGGCGGCCGGGCGGCGGACCGCGGCTGCGGAACGGCCCGCTACGCCGGCTGCGGCCGAGGCCAAGGCGGGGGTCGAATCGAAAACGGATGCTCCCGGGCCGCGCCCTGAGATTCCCGAGCCGCAGCCGAAAGCCGCCGCCTTGAAGCCCGTGCTCCTCGAGCTGGGCTCGACCACCTGCATCCCGTGCAAGATGATGGCAAGAGTTCTGGATCAGCTTAACCGCGACTACTCGGACAGGCTGTCCATAGAATTCATAGATGTTACGGTGAATCGCGCCGCGGCCGAACGATGGAGGATAAGGGTCATACCGACGCAGGTATTCCTTTCGCCGGACGGCAAGGAGCTTTTCAGACACGAGGGGTTCTATCCGAAAGAGGACATAGTTAGGAAGTGGAAGGAGCTTGGCTACGATCTGGACGCGGCCGCATCTTCTTCCGCCGCGCCGACCGCCGGCCGGAGCTGAGGATCACGCCGGGAACGGGGGAAGAATGAGGAGGGCGCGAAAAATGAAAAGGCCGTCGGTCTTTGGTTTCGCCGCCTTCATTTCGGCTGCGTGGATAGGCATGGCGGCGCGGGCGGGCGAGACGGCGGCGGTTTCCGTCGAGGACGCCTATCCCGGCTTGGCGGGCGGCCCGCTCATGTACGCGCGCCTCGCGGAGCTGCCGGAAGGCGTCCTGTTCCGGGCCGAAGGGATTGAGATAACGAAGAAGGACGTCGAGGCGCAGATGGCCGGCGTGCCGGAGGATGCCCGCGGGCAGCTCGAGAAGAACAAGATCTTCATTCTGGAACGAATGGCGACCCGGCGGCTGATACTAAAGGCTGCCGGCGTCAAGGAGTCCGGCGGCAAAGGAGGCAAGGCCGCCGATCGCAACGACGACGAAGCGAAAGTTGGAGCGTGGATCGAGGAGGCTGTTCGCGGCGTATCCGTGTCCGATGCCGAGGTCAGGGCGTTCTATGAAGCGAACAAAGATCGGATCGGCATGGATTTCGACAAGGTCGCGGAAACCGTCAAGGGGATGCTTGTAGAGGAGAAGAAAGAAAAGGCCTTGGACGAGCACATAAGGGCGTTCGGGAAGAGGATGGTCATCGAGGTCTCGAGGGCATGGATCGCGGAGCAGGCGCCGAAGGCCCTGGATAATCCCGTGGACCGAGCCAGGCGGTCGAAAAAGCCGGCGGTGGTCGGATTCGGCGGGGCCAGCTGTTGCGGGCCGGACACGATGGGGCCCGTCATTGCGGCGGTAGCGGAGAAGATGGGAGATAAAGCCGCCGCCATTGCGGTGGACGCACGGGCGGAGTGGGCTCTGGCGGCGCGGTACGGCATCAGGGCGGTCCCGACGCTGATATTCTTCGGGGCAGACGGCCGCGAGGCATGGCGGAGCGAGAGCGGCATGGATGAGGACGGGATCGTAGCAAAACTGCGCGAGATCGCGGCCCGATAAACATCTCGAACGGAAGCGAAATGCTGGACGAACTGTTCGCAGGTCTATCCCGGGCTTTGGAAGGATCCGCGGCCGCCGCTTTCGCCGCTGCGGCGGCATGGGGCGTCCTGAGCATATTGCTGAGCCCTTGCCACCTGGCGAGCATTCCGCTGATAGTCGGATTCATGGACAAGGAGGGCGTCAGGTCGGCGCCGCGCGCCTTCGCGATATCCTCGCTGTTCGCCGCCGGCATACTGATAACCATCGCCGCCGTCGGTCTGATCACCGCCGGTCTGGGGCGCATGATGGGGGATGTCGGTCCTTGGGGCAATTACTTTGTGGCGGCCATCTTTTTCGTCGTCGGGCTGCACCTGCTGGACATCATACCCATGCCGTGGTCCGGGACGGGTGGCGTAGGCGGAAATCGCAAGGGGATGCTTGCCGCCTTCGCGCTCGGCCTGATATTCGGCATCGCCATAGGTCCGTGCACTTTCGCCTACATGGCGCCGATGCTCGGCATAGTATTCAAACTCGGCGCCACCGACCTTGCGTACGCCGTAATGCTGCTGCTGGTCTACGGTATCGGCCATTGTTCGGTCATAGTCATTGCGGGAACGAGCACGGGCATGGTCCAGCGATATCTCGACTGGACCGAGGCGTCCAAGGGAGCGGCGATAGTAAAGAAGGTCTGCGCCGTTCTGGTCATGCTGGGAGGCCTTTACCTTATATACACGGCGTAGGAGGCGCGGCCTCAAGCCGGAGTTCGGCTGCGCGCGGATCCCGATGCCGCCCTGATGCCGGGCGCGGGCTGCCTTGTCCTGAAACGGCGTCCGGCTCGAGACGCCGGTCGAGATCGAGGCGGCAGGCTGTGGAGGGGAAGCGCATATGAAAGCGCGAACGGGAACGGCGGCGGCGGTCGTCGGGGCCGCCGTCGCGGTGGCTGTACTTTGGATGGGCGTGAGCGCCGAGCAGAAAGACGCCTCGCCGGCGAGGAAGAACGATCCGCAGCGCGTGCTGGGGGTATGCCCTCCATTTCATCTGCTCGACGAGGACGGAAACGTCATAGATCCCGTCAAGGGCGTGAACGCGGACAAGCCCTATTCGCCGAAGCAGACCTGCGGGAAGTGCCATGACTACGACAAGATCACGCGCGCATACCACTTCACCATGGGCGCGGGGGAGAAACCCACGGCCGACGTGGCGGCCCGATGCCAGTGGGCGTCCACGCCGGGCTTTTACGGAGGGACGTGGTGTTCGCCGGCGCCGCTATACAATTACCTGTCACCCAAGACGAATGCATCCCCGGCGACGATGGACATGACGTCTTTCAGCATAATGGTCATGTGCGGCAGCTGTCATCCGGGAGGCGGTTCGGCCGAATATGATCGCGATGGGAAACGGTACGACCGATGGATGGCCGATCCCGCAAGCGGGCTCAAGTCGGGCGGCGAGAATAACTTCGACGGCGACTACTTCAAGGCGAAGTGGACGGAGAGCGGGGTAGTCGAAGCCGACTGCCTGCTGTGCCATCTTCCCGGCTACAGGTTTTCCGACAGGAACAGACACATAAAGTCCATGAACTTCCGATGGGCCGCAACGGCGGGAGCCGGGTTCGCGTCGGTATCAGGCTCGGTGGAAAAAGGCGACCCTGTGACGGTGGTCTACGACAAGAGCAGGTTCAATCCCGACGGCACGATATCGCCGAACATAGTCCGGGAGCCGCGCAACGAGGCCTGCCTTGCCTGCCACGCCCAGCCCGGATGGAAGAAGCGCGGGGCCAACTTCCGCGGGCGGACGGACGTCCACCTGCGCGCAGGCCTGAAGTGCGTGGACTGCCATCCCGCGGGACAGTCGGCCGACGATCCGCGCATAAAGGGCAAGGATCTCCACGAGATCGGCAAGGGCGACGACCCGGGCGGCCTTGTGCGCGACGACCTGGACAATACCGCTCGCTCGTGCTCCGACTGCCACGACACCGGGCGCTTCGGCGCTCCCGTGCCGAAACACCCCGGCCTTCCGCCCGTCCATCTCGATGTCATCTCCTGCGAGGCGTGCCACATACCCGAGCGCCTTGTAAAACCCATACAGCTGCAGGCGAGCGACGTCTTCTGCCCCGGCACAAAGATCCCCAGCAAGGGCAAGCACCTGTGGACCTTCTACGGCCCGGAAGGCGCCTATCGCAACCACTACGGCTATCTCGAGATGATGGGTTACGACGACAAGCCGACCGAACCGTTCCGTCCTTTCCTCGTCCGCTACAAGGGCAAGATATACCCGGTAAACCGCGTGCATACGGCGTGGCCCGGCATAGAAATAGAAGGAAAGCCGGGCCTGATGCAGCCGAAGATGAGCGACATCTACCGGATGTGGGACGCGCACAGGAAGGACAAGTCGAAATATCCTGAATTGGCAAAGATCGCAGACGACGACGGCGACGGGGTGATCGAGGTCAACCGGCCCGAGGAGATAGACGCGCTGATCGCCTCGGTGACCGAGATGCTCCGGGAATCGAAGTACCCGATGGAAGGCAAGCGCGTTGTGTGGGCTTGCAACGACCGCGTATATCGGTCGGGGACGGAATTCTACACGATCCCGAAGCACGAGTGGGAGGCTTCGCCTTTCGGGAACGTCCACAAGTACGCTCACGACATTTACCCGGCGAAGGCTGCCTTGGGCGCGAAGGGCTGCGCCGATTGCCATTCGAAGGATTCCCATTTCTTCTTCGCCCCCGTGGCGCTGTACCCGTTCGATATCGGAGGTCCGAACGCGACCGTCCCGCAATACAGGCTCCTCGGATATTCGGGGGCGCCCCCCGTCTACGACGGGATCCCGGGCACCGTGGCGCTGTTTTTCAAGTGGTTGGCGATCGTGGTATTGGCGGGTATGGCCCTTCACATCCTGCTTGATTTCCAGGCGAGGTTGCGCCGCAGGCGAGAGCTGGCGGGCGTAAGAAGCGGCGAGGATCAGATGCTGCAGCGTTTCGGGCCCCACCTGCTGGCGCAGCACATGATGCTTATCGTCAGCGTCGCGGCGCTGGCGGTCAGCGGAATCTTCCTCTGGGCGCTCAGATACCCGGGCGCGGAATGGGCCGCCGGTATAACCGGAGCGCTCGGAGGGGTGGACGTCTGGCGATGGGTTCACCGAGGCGGCGGCGTTCTGCTCGCCCTGGCCTGCGCCTATCACCTGGTCTACATACTTGTTCACCCGGACGGCCGTCGCGACTTCCTCGACATGCTCCCGCGGCCGCAGGACTTCCGCGACTTCGCGCACAACATCGCCTGGTTCGTCGGGGCGAAGAAGGACCGCCCGCGCTTCGATCGCTTCTCGTACTTCGAGAAGTTCGATTACTGGGCGGTCTTCTGGGGGAGCGCGATAATGATCGTCACGGGGCTGGGCATGTGGCTCCCGGAGGGGCTGCAAAGGCTGTTCCCGGATTCCTGGAGGACGTTCTACTACGCCTTCAAGGAAGCCCATGCTCACGAGGCTATACTGGCCGTCCTGGCGCTGGCCGTATGGCACGTCTATAACGTGCACCTCAGGCCCGGGCGCTTTCCAGGCTCCCTGTTCTTCCTGCACGGTCGCATGAGCCGGGCCGAGATGGAGGCGGAACACCCCGGGTATCTGGAGAGAGGGAAGGCGGCGGAGAACCGCTAGCCCCGGCCGTCCCCGCGACAGGTGCGTCGCACGGCGGCGGAAAAGGTCGGCATGAACAGAAACAAGGTTAACCTGGCGGTTGATCTGCCAGCCTGCATTGCGATGGCCGGCCTCGCGGCGACGGGTATCGTCTTATACTACCGTCTGCCGGCGGGTTCCGGCGGCAACACGATGTTCGGGCTCACCCGCCATGAATGGGGCGATATCCATTTCTGGATCGCTGTCGTCCTGCTGGTCCTGGTATCTCTGCATATCGTCCTGCACTGGAATTGGATCGCCTGCGCCTTCGGCGCCACATTCGGCGGCGAGAACCGCGCGAAACGGGGCGCAGGAGACGGTCCGGGCGGGACCGCCATGCTCGTCCTCCTCGGCCTTTTGCTGGCCGGTCTGGTCGCCGTGTCGTTGGCGGCGCCTGTGACTGAAGGGACCGGGGGTGGAGGACACGGCGGAGGGAAGGGCAATAGGCACCGAGGAGGGCGGTACCTGGCACCGGACGGCGAAGCGGGCGTCGTCCATCGAACCGGAAGAGCGTTTCCGGAACGGGAAGGCGACGGCGGGGGGCGTCGCGAGATCGAGCCGGAATCCGGGCCGCGCGGCGGGAGGCCGGCCGGCGATTGAAGACGCGGATCGGAGCCGGGCCGACGATGCGGCGATCGAGGGCCGGCGTTCCCGTCGCGTTTTTGTTCGCCCGGTAAAAACTCCTTGCGGACGCGACTTCTGCTGCGGACACCGGGCGGTCTCTCCGGTTGCATCGGGAGAGCAGGTTTGCCCCTGGCATCAGGAACGGATCCCGCGGTTTAACGCGGCGAGAGGTTCTGATAGCGATGAACCGGATAAATGCCGTCTGTCGTTATCGCTCGCGCATCATGTTCGTCGGGAATCCGGCGAGGGGCGTTTGTGCCGCTTGCGTGATACTTTCCTTTGCGTTGGCGTATGCGGCCGAAGAAAAGCCTGCGGCAGAGACCGAAGAAAAGCCGGCGGTCGAGACCGGGGAAAAACCCGCGATTGAGACGGGAAAAAAGGCGGCCGCCGAAACCTGGGAGCGTTGGAACGAGGCGCTGAAGGATTTGCCGATAGGGCCGTTGAAGCTGGACATCGGCGGCGAGCTGAGGCTCAGGTACGAGGACCAGGACGCCTTCGACGTCAGGCGCTACGACCCGGCCGCAAGGGACAGGCTGCTGCTGACCCGTGCGATGCTCGATTTCAACCTGCGCATGGACGACCCCAAGGTAAACCTGTTCCTTCAATTGCGGGACGCGCACGCCGTGGACTCCCGCCTCAAGGAGAACGATTTCCCCCAAAACAACCCCATCGAAGACCATTGCGATATACGGCAGGCGTACATCCAGTGGCTGCGAATCGGCGGATCGCCGTTCGGATTCAAGGCGGGCCGCCAGCAGATAAATTACGGCGACCAGCGGGTGTTCGGTCCCGGCCTGTGGGGCAACACCGGCAGATACGCATGGAACGCCGCGATGCTGAAGGCGGAAACCGATCTGCTGGACGTCGACGCATGGGTCGGCCGATTCATCGAGAACCGGCCGGACACCTGGCCCAACCGGGCGTTCCCCGACCCGACGGCCTTCGTGGCCTACGTCTCGGTCAAGAAGCTGCCCGTCCGCCTGGACTTCTTCTACGCGGCAAGGTACGACCCGAGCGGGGACACCAGGGGCGAAAAGGGCGTCGGCGACCTGATCTCCCACTCGCCTGGCTTTCAGTCCGAGGGAAAGTTTGCCGGGCACTTCGATTACAGCGCGACCTTCGTCGCCCAGTTCGGCGAATACGGCAAGGACCGCATCGAAGCCTTCGGGGCGGCCGCGGCGTTGGGATTCACCGCGCCGATCCCTTGGAAGCCGCGCCTTGCCGCCCGCTTCGCATGGGGGTCGGGCGACGGAAATCCCGGCGACGGCGTCCACGAAACCTTCGACGGCGTCTTCGGCGGCGCCGACAGGTTCTACGGAGACCTCAACCTGTTTTTCTGGTCAAACCTGAGGGACTACGAGCTGGATCTGCGCATCGAGCCGACCGGCAAGCTGCTCATCTTCGCCGAATATCACTACTTCACGCTCGACAGGTCCAAGGACGCCTGGTACACGACCGGTCTGAGGCCGCTGCGCCGGGATATAACGGGCGCTTCGGGCGCCCGCCTGGGCTGGGAGCTCGACTTGCGGGCCGTCTGGATGCCGTTTAGAGGTTTCGAGATTATGGTCGGATACGGCATATTCGAGCCGGGGCGCTTCGTACGATCCACGGGCAAGGACGATGCCGCCCACGGCTTCTTCCTTCAGTTTAGGCAGACGTTCTGATCGCAGGCGGCCGGTAGCCGGCCGCCGCAGAGGAAGCGGGCATTGGTTCGGGGCTGGAGCTTTCGCCTATGGGCAGGGGAAGGCCCCGCGCCCGGCAGGCAGGGGGAGGATGCGTCGGCGATGGACGATAGAAGGTTGAAAATACTCTTCTTGTGCACGGGGAACTCCTGCCGCAGCCAGATGGCCGAAGGCTGGGCCAGGCATCTTAGGGGCGACAGGATCGAGGCGTACTCGGCCGGCACCGAGCCGCAGGGGCTGAACCCGCTGGCGGTAAAGGCGATGGCCGAGGCTGGCGTGGATATATCCGGCCACAGATCGAAGCGCGTGGACGAGCTTAAGGGCGTCGCGTTCGACTACGTGGTCACGGTGTGCGGCCACGCGAACGAGAACTGCCCGAGATTCCCGGGGCGAACCAAGATTGTGCATGTAGGCTTCGAGGATCCGCCGAAGCTGGCGGCCGGAGCGACGACCGAGGAGGAGGCGCTTGTCCACTACCGGCGCGTGCGCGACGAGATCCGGGCTTTCGTGGAGCGCCTGCCGGGCGCGTTGGTGGAAGGCCAAAATTCATAGGCTCCGGCCTGTTCCGGCCGGCGGCCTGGCCGCGGCGGCCTACGGGGAAGGCGGTTCGGGAGCGGATTCATGTTTTTCGGGCTTATCTTCAATCAAATGCGGCACAAGTGGGGCGTGACGCTCCTGCTGTTCCTTGCGATGACCGCGCTTGTGACCATGTACGTCTACATCGTCAACAGCGCCGGCTTTTCCAATCGCTCGATGGAACTGATCATGAAGAACATGGGGTACAATATGATCATCCTGCCCGAGGCGGCCGAACCCGGCGATTTCTACCTCTGCACCGAGCGGCAGATCCCGTTCCCTGAAGAGATTGCCGCCCGGATGGCCGAACGCGAGGAGCTTGCTTCGAAGTACTATGCCGCGATCCTGCAGGTCCGCGAGAAGGTCGGGGACGAGCAGGTGGTGCTCACCGGCATCGCCCCTGTGCACCGAGGGGACGAGACCGCCGAGAAAGCCCACCTGGTGAAGGACTTGCCGGCCGGCCATGCCAGGCTTGGCGCCGCCGCGGCCCGGCTTCTGCGTGCGGCTCCCGGCGGGGAAATCGCCGTGCGGGGGAGGAAGTTCCGTGTCGAGGAAGCCCTGCCCGTGCTGGGAGAAATAGACGACATCAGGGTCTACATCCCGCTCGGCGAATGCCAGGAACTACTCGGCATGCCCGGGCAGATCAATGCCATCCTGTCGTTCCTATGCCTGCACGGGACCACTCAGGAGGGGATGGACCGCTACCAGCGGGGGGTAATGGCCAGGCTGTTCCCGGGTTACAAGGCGATCAGCAAGCTGCGAATCGCACAGGGCCGTTCTCTGGCGCGCGTGACCACCAGCCGCTACCTTTACTGCCTGCTGGCGATGGTTACCTGCATTACAGTGATCGTCATCACCGTGACCGGCCTGCAGGAAGTTGCCGAGCGCCGCCAGGAGACCGGCATCCTTCTGGCCATGGGAGCGGGGTATCCGTACATTGTGGGGCTTTATGTCTTCAAGATGCTAGCCCTGGCCGCGGTCGCGGCGCTGCTCGGGTTCGCTGGCGGCTCGTCGCTCGCCAAGTCGCTGCTATCGCCGGTGCTGGTGGTTCACACGAAAGCCATGGGCGTGGTGTGGGCGCAATTTCCGGGAGTTCTGGGCCTTACCGTACTGGTCGCCGTGGCCGCGGCGGTTTTCCCGATGCTGAAGCTCGTGCGCACCGACCCCAATCTGGTGCTGACCGAGGAGTGACGGAATGTTGGAGCTCCGCGGCGTAACAAAGATTTACCGGAAGGGCGGGCGCGTCATTCGCGCGGCCGACGGGCTGGATTGCTCGGTCGAACCCGGCGACTTCCTGGTGGTCCATGGTCCCAGCGGAAGCGGCAAGAGCACTCTCCTGCTTATGGCAGGAGGCATGTTGCCTCCTGACGGCGGCGAGGTGCTGTGGCGCGGGGAAAACGTCTACCGATGGAAGCCCGCGCGGCGCAACCGCTATCGGCGGGAAAACGTGGGCTTCGTATTCCAGCGCTTTTTCCTGATCCCGCACATCACCGTTTACGACAACATCCGCCTGCGCTACAACCTGCGCGGTGCCGACGCCGAAGCCGCCGAAGGCATCGCCGAACTGTCGCGCCGGCTGGGCATAGTCGAGCGGCTGGAGCACTACCCGGGCGAGCTGAGCGTCGGCGAACAGCAGCGTGCCGCCGTGGCCAGGGCGCTTGCCGGCTCGCCGGAGATTGTTCTGGCCGACGAGCCTACCGGTAACCTCGACCCGGAGAACGCCGGGATCATTATCGAGTGCCTTAGGGAGGAATCGCGCCGGGGGCGTTCGGTGATCATGGTTACGCACAACCATGCCTACCTTGGCGCTGGCACAGGCGTTCTGCACCTTGTGGCCGGGCGCGCCGCGGTGCCGGCAGCGGCCGGCGGAACCGATCGCGGAAACAGGGCCGATGGAGGGCGGGAATGATGAAACCGAGTCCGCATACCCTGCCCGTGGTCCTGCTCCTGGGGCTTTCCGGCTGCGTGCTGCTCAGCCCAACCGACCCGTACGGGCCCGTCCGTTCGGGGGGAGCGGGCGGGAGCTCCGGCGGCCGTCCTGTCGTTCGTATCATCCCCGAAGGGCCGTTGACGCTGACCCGGGCCGTTGACATCGCGCTGGCCAACAATCCCGACCTGGCCGCCGGCCGCCACGAAATCGAAGCCGCGCAATCGCAACGCGACGCGGCCGCGGCGCAGCTTTTCCCATCGCTGAGGGCAGTGGGCGGCTACAGCCGCTATCTGGACGACCAGCGGCTGCTTCTCGCCACGGAAAACGGCGAGCCTGGCGTATTCTGCCAGGGGATCTTCTCGGCCGATATCGTCGTAAATATGCCGCTTTTCGCCGGCGGCCGGATCGTCAGCGAGGTCCGAGGGGCGACGCTGCTGCGGAAGGCGGCGGAGCACCGGCTGGCACGCAGCCGCGAAGAACTGGTCTTCAACGTAACAGCCGCGTTCTATGGAATCCTGGCATCGCGGCACGCGGTCGAGTCGCTGGAGTTTTCGCAGAAGGCGCTGGAAGGGCACCTCAGGCGCGTGGACGAGTTGATCGCCGCGCAGAAGGCGGCGAAGGTGGACCGGCTGCGGATCGAGGTTCGGCTGGCGGATATCCGGCAAAAGATCCTGCAGGCCAAAAACGTTCAAGCCATCCAGACCCAGGTGCTGGCCAGCCTGATGGGGCTCGAAAGCGTACCGGCGGGCTTGGAACCGGACGGCGAGCTGGCTCTGCAGGAGGGCGCGCCGCCGGTTTCGGCGGAGTCGGCCCTGGCGGAGGCAATGCGGCGGCGATCCGATTACCTGGCGGCCAGGGCGGCATTGGAGGCTCAGGCGAAGGCGGTAGATGCGGCGCGCGCCGCGATGTGGCCTGCGCTTTCTCTCCAGGGCGCCTACGGAGGACGCTTCGCTGACGAC
>CALKMO010000369.1 GCA_937991785.1 uncultured bacterium
CCGAAGCGCGCGATGACGTTGCCGGCAGAGTCCAGGACCGCCACGCAGTAGCCCGGAGCGTCGGGGACCCAGACGCGGCCCCAGTCGTCGGCGTCGAAATCGGCCATCAGACATTGGCAGCCGGTCCTGAGCGGCATCGGCGAGATGCCGTAATACTCCCATATCGTTCCCCGCACGGCCGCGGGAGTGAGCGGCAGCTGCTTGCCGCCGGCGAAATGGGTGGCTGTCCCGGCGTCGGCCGGCGCCACGCCGCCGCCATCCGGCGCGTAGCGGAAAATCGTCCCGTACCACTTGGCGAAATGACCGCGCGGGTCGGCGGGTAGAAATTCCGGTATCTCCTTCGCCTTCGGGCGGACGGTATCCGCCGCGTAGAGATGCCCTTGGACGTTGATCCTTACGCACCCTCCGCTGCGGGTCATCGAGATGAAACCGGCCTTCTCCAGCCCGCCATCGGGATCGTACAGGTTCATTCGCACGTCGCGGGTCTCGCGCGAAATCGCCTCCACGACGTACATCCTCCCGTCCGGCCCGACCGCGAACGGCGTGGCCTGCTCGTTGAACGGCGTCCCTGCCTGCTTCCCGTTCGTCTCGACCAGCTCCCCGGCCTTGGCGAACGGCACAAGTTTTCCCTCGCGGTCGAACCGGCGGATCAGCCACATCCGCTCGCCCTTTTCGAGCATCTTCGCGGTGCGGACGTAGAGCATCCCGCGGGGGCCTACGGCGGCCGAACCCACTATGCCGAGGGCCTTCTGTCCGGCTTCTCCGGCCAGTTCCAGCTTCCGGACTTCGCCCGTTTCCGGATTCACCCTGACGTGCCCGGCGGCCGAACCGAAGGCGTACAGCTCGTTGTTCCGCCTGTCCGCCGCCAGCGGCGGGCCTATGTGCGCGTGGCGGTCCAGGCGCTTGACCTTGTGCGGCACCCGCTCGATCTTCTCCCCGCGGTCGGCCGCCTTCCACAGGAAGTCGTCGGTCCCCTGACGACCGACGTTCGCCAGCCATAGGACAGGCTCGTCCCGGCTCGCGTCCAGAACCATCGCCGGCCCGGCGTCATGCATGTGCTTGGTGCGTTTCGGCAGATCCAGCCTGGCGACCTCGCGCCAATCGTCGAGCGACGCGAATTTGACGACCGACTTGTCCTCGTATATCTCCCACGCTATGTCCGGCGTGTACGTGTGCTTTTTGCCTCGGTCGCGGACAGAAAGCACGTAGATCGCCCCGGTCTTCCGGTTGACCCTGACCTGTTCCGGCCCGGCGACGGGGAGGGCCTTGAGGAATCGGCCCGAGGGATCGAAGACCTGCACGCGATCGTTCATGTAGTCGCCGACGAATATGCGCCCCTCCGCGTCCACATCCACCCCCCGCGGGTCGTTGAACTGTCCCTCCGCAGCGCCGGATTCGCCTTCTTTGCCCAGAAACGGAGCCGCCGGTTCCTTTCCTTCCAACTCGACCCTGTACACCGCATGGCAGACGGCCGTCCCCTTGCCACGTTTCGACCTGGCCCCGGCGTAGTACAGATATTTCTCGTCGGGAGACAGCGCGGCGAATATGTTGCCGCCCGAGACCGCCCCGGGATGGAACGGCGGCCCCTCGTACCTGTCCTTCCGTGCGCTGCCGTCGGTTCCTATGCGGATGAAGCGTCTGTGGCCCGAGAGGGCATCCTTGCCGCACGGGAACACCAGCTCGCCGCCCTTTGTGATCACCGGCAGGTTCCTAGTCGTCTGAGGCGCTCCTCGCGTGAACCCGCAATAAGGACGGTGGTTGCTCGGCCCGCTGAGCGGTATCCTGCGTCCGTCAACAGTGGTCAGAAATTCGATCTCGGACAGCATCTCCTCGGGATGCTCCGCCCGGAAGGGGACCAGCGTCCGGAGGTAGTTTCCCTCCCGGTCGAATGCCTTCACGCTGAGGACCTGTATTACCGCCGCTACCCCCGGGGGGAAGACCCAGAGATCGCCTTCGAGGACGTACAGGTTCCCGTCGCGGTCCGTCGCCAGTCCCACCGGCCCGCGGCTTGCCACCCCATCCTCGGCCGAACACACCATCCTGGCGAATTCGACATGGAGGCCCAGCGAAACGCGGGCGAAACACCCGGTCGGAGCATCCGCGCCCAGGTCGTCTTTCCCGTCCCACTCCAACCGCTGCGCCAGTGAATCCTGCTTGAAGGGCCAGGGGGCGTTTTCGCCAAGCACCCCGGAGGCAAGGTGCCGTATAACCTTCCCTTCCTTGTTCAGGATCGCGACCGTAGCGTCGCATTTTCCCTTTGCCGCAAACGATACGATCCACTTCCCGCCTTCCTTCGTCACGGCTGGTTTTTCGACAAACTCGAACGTTTCTTCCCTGTTTCTCGAACCGCGATACGGATTTACCGGCCGGCCTGCGCGGGCGGACTCACCGCCCGAGACCGGTGGGACCGCGGTCGTCGCCGCCAGCGCCGCGAGGACCGCGACCGCCAACATCCGCCGCCTAACGATCATAATCGTATCGGCTCCCATATAATGCGACCTCCCCTATCGCCCGCCCCATCTCCGCCGCCGAAGCGGAGGGACTGGCTGGCCTGCGCGCGCAACCGCAACGCCACAAGCCGGCTGCGGAAGCCTTCGGGATGCGCGCCTCGCGCGCCTATCGCCTAACCCTTCGGCGCC
>CALKMO010000370.1 GCA_937991785.1 uncultured bacterium
TCCCACGTGCGCGAGGCACAGTCGTAGATCCACGTGTCGGAGAGGGTCCTGTCGAGTCCGTCGCCGCCGAACAGGACGATCCTGCCGCTTGCCGGGTCGCAGGCGGTTTGCGAGCGGGCGCGGCCTGGAGGTTCGGGTGCGAGCGCGTCCACAGCCTGTTCGAATACGACCCGCGCCGAACGCACGGCCGCTATCTTCTCGGGAGATATCCGCCCGGACAGTGTCGGTCCCGCCGTCCTGACTGCAGCCGCGGCGGCTCTCAGCCGGCGCGCGCCCATCTCTCCCGCAGCCTTTTCATGTTTCTCAAGTTTCGCCGCCTCGACCTCGCCCGCCAGCTTCTCCGCCTCCGACGCCAGCGCGGCCGCCGCCGCGGCCGGATCGGCCTTCGCCTCGGCCGCAGTCTCTGTGACTGCGAACCTGTTGCAGCACGCCCCCAGAAGCGCCTTGGCCTTCCATCGCAGCTCCTTTGCCTTCGCGAATAGATCCCTGAGCTTCGGCGAGCCGAACTCCAGCCTCCGCCACTCGTTCTTCTCCAGGCTGTAGACCCACGTGCCGACCTCGGCGCTGCCCCCGCCGCCGCCGGAGTGCAGGATTTCCTTGTTGATCGGGTCATAGCACATCGAGCCCCAGACAGGGCAAGTCCCCCGCGGCTTTGCGTTCAGGTCCTCCCATTTCCTCGCCGCGGGGTCGTAGCGGAGGGTTTTTCCCCACATCGAAAGGTAGACCTTCCCTTCGTCGGGGACGTAGCACCAGTCGTAGGTCGTGGCGGTGCCAAGCCACTGGCCGCCGGCGCCCAGGCGCAGGTTATCGCCGTCCTTATAGAAGAGCTCGGGCCCATTGTAGCCCTGCTTTTCGCGTGCCTTGGCGTAGTCCTCTCCCACCGGTCCCGACTCGGGCCTTCCGGCCGCCACCGATTGGGGATAGGCGTTGAACCACCTGCACGATGCGAGGTCGAACTCCTCCGTATCGTAGTGGCGCGGCACTACTCCGCCGGTGGCCTGCAATCCGGTGGCCAGGACGAACCTTTTGATGTTCGCCGCGTAGACGAACAGCGGCTGCCTGCGTGCGCCGGTCTTCGACTCGTGTATTTTCACCCACCTGTTTGGCTGGGCATCCTTCAGCGCCGCGGCGCCTTCTCCCGCTCCCGCCCCGCCAGTTCCCTGTTCGCCGGCTCCGCATAGGGAGGCCGCCAGGGCCATCGCCGCCGCAGCGTACCTCGCAAGCGATCCTTTCATCTTTTCGATCCTCCTTTCGATCCGGTCTGATCTGCGCGCGGCATCGTCTGCTCTGCGGCGCGCCAAAGATGCGGGCGCGCCGCCGAGTTCGTTATCCCGCACGCCCCCGTCACCTAACCTCGCATGCGGCCTCGGCTTGCCGCTCGAAGCGCACGACGGCGATCCGCCGGTTCACGCTGTCGGACACATACAGCTTTCCATCCGGGCCGGCGGCGACGAAAGCCGGCCACGCAAATGCGATCTCCGGCTCGGGGACAGCGCTGCCTGGTCCAGCGCTGTCGGCGTTGCCGTAGCGGCCGATACCGGTTATCTGGTTGCCGGCTGCGTCGAGCATCTCCACGCGCGAACGGAATACGTTCGGGATATAAACCCTTCCGTATTCGTCGGCGTCCAGTCGCGATGGGAAACACACGCAACCCGGATCTGGGGACGGCCCGTCGCTCGATCCAGGGATCGGACCTGCCCCCTGGAAGGCCCATAGCGCACCGGTCACCCGGACCTCGCGCCCAAGGTACGAAGACCTGTACGGAGCGGCGTCCTTCGGTGCGTTCGCCGCCGACATCGTCGGGGCCGTACGCTTCCCTTCGCGCTCGGCGATGTCGTGGCCGTATATGCTCCCTCCGCTCGGCGGGAACTTGAGCACCGTGCCGCAGTAAAAGAGGTACGGGTTGCAGAACGGGTACGACCAGGGCGGCTGGCGGTCGGACTTCCTCCACCACAGCCACGGCGAGGCCGGGACTTTGCCTTCCAGCCATTCGGGCACCGGACGCCCTTCGGGTTTTATATTGACTCCGACGTATATATTGCCGAGGGCGTCCACGCCGACGCCGCAGTCTCCGTAGCCAAGGCCCGGGATCAGGTCGGCGTTCTTCAGTTTCCCGTCGGGGCTGAACACGTGCAGGCGGCCGCCAAGCACATCCGGGCCGCCGTAATTAGTCGAGGCCAGGACGTAGATGTCTCCGTTTGGGGCCACGCGCAGGCCACGCATGCCGAGGTTCGGCCCGTAAGCGCGGTAATGGACCTTCAGCTTGTGCGTCCCTGTCGCGGCAAAGGGCAGCGGTTTGAAATCGGGCGTGTATCGCGAGAGCGAATTGGTGCCGTAGCCGTCCAGCACATATATGTTGCCGGCGCGGTCCAGGGCGATGTCGGCCCCCTTGACGGGGATAAGCGATATCTTGCCCGTTTTAAGATCCACCTGGTACAGCCAGTGGGAACGCTCGCGCACGAATATCCGTTCGCGCTCTATATCCGGCGCCAGGAACATCGGCCACTCCAACCCGGCCTCGTTGTCGTTCACCGGCTTCCCGATCGCGAATTTTCCGCCTTCGTCCCTGGCCGGGACCAGGTTCTTCCCGATCCCGCACCAGACGATCGGCGGTTCGGCCGAAGCGTCCAGCGCCGCGACCTCGGCCGCCCCGAGCTCCGCCCGCGCGACCTCCCGCGATGTCCCGTCCTTCAGCGGGGCGAATTTAAGCAGCCTGGTCGAGGCGACCTTCCGCTCGGCCGCCTTCGAAAAGACGTATATCGCTCGGTCCTTCGGGCTGACGAAAACCTGCGCCGGATCTTCCGCGGCGAATTTTCCGATCGGCTTGCCCTCGGGCGAGAACACGGCCACACGGTCGTTGCCCCTGTCGCACACGTAGACGTTTCCGTCCGGGTCCGTCGCCAGCCCCTGCGGATCGTTGAATCGGCCGTCGTCGGCCCCCGGCTCGCCGTCCTTGCCGACGAACGGCGCGCCGATCTCGGCGTCGCTCCAGGATATGCGGAAGACGGCGTGGCGCGGCTTTATCACGCGCCTGGGGTCTTCGCCCTTGGGGGTCAAGCGGCTCATCGCAAGGTATATCCGCTTCCCGTCGGGCGATACGGCGACGTGGTCGAAGAAGCGCGCCGTGGCGTCCCCGGAGCCGCCCAGGAACCCGCGCGCCTGCAATATCCTCGGTCCGACAAACGGCACGCCCTCGGGCGCCCCGCCTTTCGGATGCAGCGCCAGCAGATGCCGCGGCGGTCCGTGCTCGGCCATCGTCCCGGCCGCGCTGACCATAACGAGCCACCCCTTCGGGTGGAAGGCCATGGTCTGCGTCTTGAGCCCGGCCGTGAGCGGGGCGAGATTGCAGCTGTGGCCGTTGAATACGATCGGAACCCTTTCGCCTCCTACGTCGAGGTGTCCGACGGACGCGGTGCGCTCAGGCGGCGCATCGGCTGGCCAGGGGAGTATAGTGCGCAGGTATTTGCCTTCGCGGCTGTAGACCCTGACCTCGGACCTCCCCCAGAAGCTCTCGGACAGCATAACGAACACCTCGCCGCCCGGTCCGACGGCCAGGGAGGCGATGTGGCCGAGCGCTCTCCCGTCCCAGCCGACATGTCTTTCGAGCCGCGGCCGGGTCCCGGCCGAGACGCGCACCCTGAACGGCCCGCCTGCCGCCGGCCTTCCAAAATCGTCCTTGCCGTCCCATAGGATCTCCTGCGCCAGGCCCGGCCTGAGCGGCTCCGGCGGCGGGTTTTTGCCGCCCAGCACGCCTGCCGCGAGTCGGCGAACGACCTTTCCGGCCGCGTCCAGCACGGCCACCTCGACGTCCGTCGGCGCGGAAACCGCGAAGCTTATCTTCGCGCCGTCGCCATCCTTGGCGACCGACGGCTTCGCGGATAAAAGCTCCCCGGCGCCGCAAGCGGTCCCGATCGCCGCGATCAGCGCCATGGAGCATAGGGTCGAGAGGGAAACGAGCGGGCGTCGCGGCCCAAGCGCCGCGAATGCCGCACAGCCCTCCAGCAAATCGGCGGACGATCCGGTCATATTTCGCGCCTCCATAACTCAGGCGCCTGGCATCCGTACCGCCTGGCCGAGGTACCGTGGACGGTCTTCCCTCGTCCTGCGCCTGCACCGGCCGGCGGTCCAGCAGCCTCCGCTCCCACCTTCCGATCCGCCGACGCGGACCCTTCCCGAGGCATGCCGTCGGACTCAAGCCTTCCGCGGACCTGTCCGCGCGGGGCAATTTCAAGCGCCCGCCTCGGGCAGCCTGAGCCTCGCCGGTATCTCGATGCATGCCGTGGGGGCGCCATGGTTTTCGCGCCGCTCCTCGAGGCGTCTGACGGCGGCTTCGGCCATCGCCGCCAGGCTCCAGGTCATCGTCGGAGGTGCCGCCCCATTTCGGAACATCTGACGATACGAGCCTTCGTACACCTCCTCCGTAACCCACCCTACGATCTCCACGTCCCTGCCGAGGACGAGCCCGAGCCGCTCCGCCGCGCGGACGGCCGCAACGGCCCTCGAAAGGTAGAGCGCGAGCACCCCGGTAGGGCGATCCGGGCGGGAAAGCGTCGCCGCGGCCTGCTCGGTCAGTTCGCCGACATCGTCCGAGTCGCTTTCGATCCTGAGCTCGTCCGGCAGACTCAACCCCGCCCGCGCCAGCCCTGCCGCCGCGCCTCCGAACCGTTCGGCGATTTGCACGTGCCTCCCCGCTATCCTGGGGCCGAACCATGCGATCCGCCGGTGCCCGCGGCCGGCAAGGTACGCCGCCGCCTTCATGCCGCCGCGGAAGCCGTCCTGGACCACCGCGTCGAACCGCCCTTCCACCTCCCATGTCTCAACAAGCACGGAGGGAATGCCCGCTCCCGCGAGGGCATCAAGCAACCGCCGGTCTTCGGCATTCACCGCGGCGCCCCAGACGCGTATCGCCTTTAGCTGTTCAGCAAGCGCTCCGATATGCTCAGCGCCGGCCGCCATCGTTACCATCGCCCGCCCGCGCCGCTCAGCGGCCGCTTCTATCGCCGCGGCAAGCCTCTGCTCCAGTTCGTCCCAGCGTTCCCTATCCCTTCCCATGATCAGGATCAGCGGACAGTTTCGATCCGCACCGGACGGCGCGCCAAGCACCCTGTACCCCCGCCTCGGCTCGCCTGCGACCAGCCCTTCCTGCTCGAGCTGCTTAAGGGCTCTGCAGACCGTATCCACCGACAGGTCGTGCGCGACGCTCAGCTCGCGTATCGCCGGGAGGTAATCCCCCTTCTGCCACCTGCCTTCAGCTATGAGCTTGCGCAATCGCACAACGAGCCTGGTCGAAGCCCTTCCGGTCCCGTTTCGGATTTTTGTCCTGTTCATGTTATGCCCTCTGTTCTGGTAGTGTATGTACACCGATCTTCGTACTTTTGCCGCAACATTTTTATGATTCTATCGCCATGATGCAGCGGTTTTGTTAGAACATATTGTTTATTAAGGTCTTATGACGGGTAGTTCTCCTGGCTCCTTGGTGGGGGATGGCTTTCTATAAGGTTTTAGTAATGCGGATAAAGCGAGAGGCGCCACTCATGTGCAATCCGCTCAAGGAGGCGCGATCAAGACAGAAGGTGCGAGGAATAGTCGGTCGCTTATACAGGGATGGTGCGTACGCGTCGCCGTCCAGGATCGGCAGCGCCGCTGATATCCTTCATCAAGTCCTTAACGCCTCTCCAGTTTTTGCGAAACCGACGGGTAATTGGGGCGTCAAAAAGTAATGGGTTGGGCGATAAGAGGCCATCGCCGCGAGGTTCGTAAAGCACGCAGGTTGGGATGGCGATGCTTCTCACTGCCCTATTTATGAAAGGGTGCGGACATGAGACATTTGTTCGTTTGTTGTGCAGTGGCTGCGGCGATGGCGGCTACGGCGATGGCGGAGGAACACAAAGGCAAAATCAAGTTCCTCCAAGTGGTTCGAGAGGTGAATCCGTCCGGAGAAGCAGTCAAAATGGTCGCGGAGGCGGTAAACGCCTTTGGTTTGGGCATGTACGGCCGCCTAAGGAATGAGGCGGGCAATCTGTTCTTCTCGCCCTACAGCGTCGCCACGGCGCTGACTATGACCAGCGCCGGTGCGCGCGGGGAGACGGAGAAGCAGATGGTCGAGGTGCTGCATCTGGATGTCCTTAAGGACAAGAGGCACGAGGCGTTCGGCGAGGCCGTGAAGTTCCTTAACGCCGAGACCGGGCCGGATGGGAAGAAGCGCGGATTCGAGCTGAGCGTGGCCAACAGGCTTTTCGGGCAGAAGGGATACGAATTTATCCCCGATTTCCTGGCGTTGAACGAAAAGGTTTACGGGGCTCCGCTGCAGGAGGTGGATTTTATCCGCGCGGCGGAGGCGGCCAGGAAGATCATCAACGATTGGGCGGAGGATAAGACGCGGGGAAAGATAAAGGACCTCGTGCCGTCCGGGAGTTTTGATTTGTTGACCAGGCTTGTGCTGACGAACGCGATCTACTTCAAGGGGCTTTGGGCGTCGCAGTTCAAGAAGGAAAACACGCGCGATATGCCGTTCAACCTGGCCGACGGCACTAAGGCTAACGTGCCGACGATGTACCAGAAGGCCAAGAGCGATGTGCAGATACGGTACGGCGAGCTTGAGGGTCGCCTTCAGTTGCTCGATATGCCATATGTCGGCGACGAGCTTTCGATGACCATTCTGCTGCCGGCGAGGGGGGTGGGGTTGGGCGAAGTGGAGAAGGAACTTACGCTGGGGACTTTGAAGTTATGGATGGGCCTTATGTGTCTGGCGGACGTCGAGATATACCTGCCTCGGTTCAAGATCGCGTATGGCACCAAGAATCTGGTTCAGCAGCTGAAGGACCTCGGCATGAAGGACGCCTTCGATGATACTAAGGCGGATTTCTCGGGTATAGCGCGGCGCGGGGCGGCGCTTTACATAAAGTATGTTTTTCACAAGGCGTTCGTGGACGTGAACGAGGAGGGGACCGAGGCGGCTGCAGCGACGGCAGTGGTGATGGCGGGAAGAGGAGGAGTTCCGAGAAGCAAGGTCTTCCGCGCCGACAGGCCGTTTCTGTTCCTGATACGCGAGAAGGCGTCTGGTTTGATTCTATTCATGGGGCGCGTAATGGATCCGCGGGCCGGGTGAAATTCGAGATCGGGCGCCCGGCCCGAGAGGCCCGGCCGGCGCGTCCGCCGCTTGGCTCGCACGTGCGACCGCCAAGCTTGGGGTCGCGCGAGTCTGGGTGTGCATACGGCGGGTTGGAGAAAATTCGGGCGGGCCGGGCGCTTTGAGGAACGCGCCCGGCTCCGCCCTGGAGGGGGCCGGAGGAGCGGCTGCTTTTTCAAGCGTGAGGAGGGAACCGCCCCCCGACCTTTGCCGCCTTTTTTAGAACGTCATCCTGATTCCCGCCTCGAAACTCCTCGGTGGGATCGGAAAGTTCCTGTCCGAGTACGAGTTGCCGAACTGCTCGAATCCTCGGTCGTTGAATATGTTCCTGGCGGTCGCGTATATCTCGAAGTCCCCTCGGAAACTATTCGGCAAAAGTTTGCGGAACGAGTGCGAGACGAGGACGTTCGTTATCGCCAGGGCGTCGGATTCCTTTTTGCGCATCCGTATGACCGGCGCGCCGGAGTAATCCGGGTAGTACGCAACGCGCTTCGACGTCGCCTGTTCCTGGGCGGCGAATCGCGTGCCCCACGACGATGTGTAAGCGATTTCGGCCGCGAAGTTATGGCGCGGGACATATGCGGCAACCCTTTCTATGTCGTCGGTTCTTAGGGTGCCCATGAAGTCGTTGTACACGATCTCGAGATTCTTCTGGAGAGAGTAGAGCAGGTGGTAGCTGAGCGATATCTCCAGGGGCCGGCTCGGTCTTGCCGCCGCCTCGATCTCCGCCCCGTGGCAAGTCTGCCTGTTCAGGTTCTGGGGCGTCCAGAACCAGCCCGTGGAGTCTGGTGCCCACTGTATCTTGTCGTCCGTCCGCCAGTAGAAATAGCCGGCGTGCAGCGACAGCCTGTCGTCGAACAGCTTCTGCTCGACGGATGTTTCGAACGACCAGCCGACCTCCGGCTCCAGATCCTTGTTGCCGCCCTGCGGCCAGAACAGGTCGTTCATCGTTGGGGCGCGGTAAGATGTCCCGCCGTGGAAGCGGACTCTGGTGCCTTTCGCCGCGTCAATGACCATCCCGCCCGACGCCGTCCAGTGGTCGCCGAACTCGGAATGCCGGTCGTAACGCACCGAACCGACCAGGCGGAGGTGCTCCACCGCGCGCCACTCGTGCCGCATCCATACGCCGCTCTTATGCACCATCGGATCCCACTCGGTCCGAGTCACTCCGGCCCGCGTATCGTGGTTGATTTCAGTCATCCTGGCCTCTAGCTTCTCCTGCCTGAAGTCCGCGCCGGCGGAGATCGTGTATTCCGGGACTATCGTCCACCTGGCGGATATTTCCTGCCCCGTGACGGTCGCGTGATAGGCGTTATAGTTATCCGCCTTGTACATCATGAAGGTGTTCGGATCGAAGCCGTCGTAGCGGAAGAAGCTGTGCAGCTTGTCCAGATCGAGATAAGCCTTGCCGCGGAAGAGAAGTTCCGGGACGGGGCGGAAGTCCAGCGTCAGATCGTTTCGGTATATCTCGCCGTTCTGGCGGTCGAACTTGCTTGTGACGCGCCTGTTCCCGTAGGGCGCCGGGGCGCCGACCGGGGGGACGGGGCCGGGCAGCCCGAGCCGATCCCATCGGTAGCCGAACCTGTATTCGGCGCGAAATTCCCTGATCGGCTCTATCCCTATCCTCGCCGTCGCGTCGCGCGATTGGAAGTCGGAATTTCGGCGATACCCGTCGTCGCTCTTGCGGAAGGCGGCGACGATATCGTAATCAACGATGCCCTTCTTCCAGCCGTGCGATATCCTCTCGTCGAACGTGTTCCAGCTGCCGTAGCCGCTTCGGAGCGAGAACGTCGGTTTGTCGGAGGTCGCCCGGCGGGTTATTATATTGACCACGCCGCCCATCGCGAACGATCCGTACATCGCGCCGGCCGGGCCGCGCAGTATCTCCACCCTCTCTATGTCCTCCACCGAGAACCTGGAGAAGTCCGGCGTGCCGTTGGCTATGTCCTGCACGGGGCGGCCGTCAACCAGGACGAGCGTCTGGCTAGTCGAGGTGCCGCGCAGGGAGAGGTTCGTCATGGCCCCTGGGCCGCCGTAGGATGCAGGCGTAAGGCCTGTGCGGCCTCGAAGCAGCTCGCCGAGGTCCCTTGCGCCGGATTTTTCAACATCCTCGCGCGATATGATGGTCGCATACTGAGGAACCTCGGAAAGCTTCTGTTCGGCCGAGCGCGAGGCGGTCACCGTGACCGGCTCCATCTTGATCTTTTCCGACGCCTCGGTCCCCGGCGACGTTTCCACAGTTTTTTCCGTCGCCGCGCCCCCGCCGTACGTTTTTTCTTCGCCTCGCGAGGCGGCGGCTTCCCCGCCGGCCGCCGGCGCCGGCACGGCCGCCGCCGTCGCCATATACGCCGCCAGGACCGCAACCGCTGCGAGGACAGGCAGCTTGGAAGATCCCCTCCCCAGCTCCGACTGCCTGCCCGCCTCCTCCATATCGGCACGACTCATCGTAAGACCCTCCTCCCTTTTACCTTGCATCCTCCGCCCGCGCCGCAGACCTGATAATGCGCGCCAGGCGATGCGCTCCGTCTTCCAAGCCATCCAGCGCCACTTGCGAAAAAGAGGTCGTAAAACAAAAAACCCTGTCCGCGGAAGCGCCGATACGCTTCCAGGGACAGGGCTTGCCCGGCCTCAGACCTGCCTTCTGATGCCGTCGAAGGCGGCTTCTCCGCTCCCCGGGCAGGTCTCCTGGCTCGCGGATCTACCTACTCACCCCGCCTTCCCGGCGCTCGAACTTCCGCGCCAGTGGCCTATCCGAGGCTTTCGTCCCCGCTCACAGTGACGGGCTCGCGGCCGATTCTCACGGCCTTCCCTATTCTCCCCCCGCTTTCGCGGAGAGCACCCGAAGAGTTAAATTGTCGGGGAGGCTATTTACGCGGCGCCGCGCGGCAAGTCAAGAAAAAAATTTTTCGACCCGTCCCTCTGGCTTCGGAGCCTACTCATTTACGGCCATGCACCCCGCCGCCAGGGAAACGGAGCTGCGGGGCGCGACGCGATCTCGAGGGCTAACGTCGAGCGATGCGACTTTTCCGGCTGTCCGCGCGGGGCGATACGAGGCTGCAGTCCAATTCGGGCGGCCCGCATCCGCGAGCGGATACGCCGGAGCATCCGGCCGCGGCTTAAGGAATCATGCCCGAATCCCTGACCCGGGGCCCGCGGCGGGCGGCATGCCGTGCCGGACGCTCGCCGCTTCCGCCTGCGCGGGGCGGTCGTACGCTCCGCCGGCGCGGCTTCGCCAGCGTCATCGTTGCTTCCGCCTGCACGGGACGGCCGCGGCCGTTCGCCCTTCTGCCCCGCGCTTCCTCCCCGGTCTTACTTGGCGATGGCTTGGATCTCCGCCGCCGCGGAATACAGCCGTTCCGCGCGCTCCTGCCACCCCGATGCGGCGTACCAATCCCACGAGGTATGGCATGCGGTGCGGAACAGGCGGGTGCGTTCGTCGAGCATGGCTTGGAATCTTCCGGCTTTCTCGTCGCCCAGTTTCGCCCTGAGGTCCTTGTCGAGGAGCGCCCGCTCGATGAATATCCTCGCCTCGCACTCCTGGATCCCCTCGCGCATCATCTCGAACCGCGCCGTCGGGATCGCGCCCTGCGGACCGGGGGCGAGCACCGCGCCGGTGCTGGTGGTCAGATTGAGCTGGGCCCAGTTGACATACATACCTACGATATTGCGCCTGGCGCCCTTGTCGCCGATCGGAACGTCCCAGAAGTCAGCCCCGACACGGCCGAAGCCGCGGTAGTCGGCCACAAGCATCCCCTCGCCGATCATGCGGTATGTGCCGAGCGGCGCATCCCCGTGCAGCGGCGGCAGTATGGCCCCGGCACCCTCGCGGGGGAATACCGTCTTCCGAAATTCCTGCCGCCAGCCGTAGTATCGGCTCTGCTTCGTGTAGCGGTCTGGCGCATCCGGGTCGGGGGCGAACTTGACGCCCCAGACGTGGGAGAGATACCCGACGGGGGAGTCGTAGAGCCTGTTCGCGGCGCCGTGCGAGTGAAGGACCCATTTCGCCCATGGGGCTATCTTCAGGAAAAAGTCGGCCACGGCCTTGCCCGGCCTGGTGTCGCCGGCTACGCCTATCATGAAATTGTCGTCCGAAAGGCCGCGCTTCGCCAACCTCTCCCGCAGCTCGTCGAAGACCGGCTTCCAGAACTCCTCGCCCTCAGGCGTTCCGAACAGCGGCGAATCCATGCTGCCGACCTTCCCGCCATCCTCGAGAACGGTCACGGATACCGGCTTCGTCTGGGCGCCCTTGGCGCCGAAGTAGCCGCCGCCGGCGTACAATTCCCATACGTAAAAGCAGACCACGTCCGGCTTGCCGACATGCTTCTCGTAGAGGTCCAGGTAGCGGTCCACGATCGAGTAGTCGCGCGAGTGCGCTCCGCCTTCCTTCCGGACCCACCTTACCATTGATTCCTCGTTCCCGAAGTTGGTGCGGCGGATCAGCGGGATGAACGCGGTCTTGTTGCCGACCTGTCCGAGCAGCTTGAGCGACTCGGCGATAAGCTTCCAGTGTTCCTCCGACCAGAGAGGGACCCTATAGTGAAGCGCCACCGAATCGGGGGATTGGACCAGCCCGACGTGGGTGCGGAAGTCGCGGGGATCGGGCAGCTTCCAACCGCAGACCTTCAGCTCGATCGGTACGCGGGTCTGTTCGAGTCCATTCGCCTTGACCATCAGGGCGCCTTCGTAGAGGCCCGGGGCGGCATCCGGCGGCACTGACACCGTCGCCCATACCGGCTGAACCTCTGCCCCCTCGCGCGGGGCGGCGGCCAGGTCGTCGAAGCGCTGCGGATTCCTGACGCCGCGGCGGGAAGGCTTCCACTTTTCTCCGCCTCCGGGCATCGCGAAGCTGACGCGAACCTTGTCGGACGGGATCGAGGCATCGCCCCCCTTGAGCTTCAGCGGGGAGACCTCGGCGGCCAGCCCGCTTATCGGGCCGTCCGAGCCGACCACGACCTGCCCGGAAAAGGTCCCGTTGCGGGTCCCGACGATCCTTATCGGCCTGAGCGGCTCGCATGGATCCCCCCAGTCGGCCTTGTCGAAGACGGCCGCGAGGACGTTGACGTTCCATAAGCGAATTCCCTTGGGTCGGGACGTGTTCGGTTCGATGCCGCCGCCATCAGCCTCGACCCGCAGATCGTCAAGACCGGCGTGGTTCCACGCGCCGCTCCAGCCCTGAGTTCCCTTAAGGTCCACCGCCTCCTTCCGCGTCGGCGAGCGGTGGATCTCGACGGCCAGCACGTTGACCCCCTTGCGCAGCAGCCCGGGCGGCGGCTTGATGTCGGGCAGGCGGCGGATCCGCTGGAGCCACCTGTCCTTGTACTTGTCGGGGTCACCCCAGCCGCCGGTGATCGCTTTCCCTTCCGGCGTCGTGTAGACCTCGATCGGATAGACTTCTGCCGGCGAATCGGGGGCTAGCGGGCCTTCGGGAAGGAAGGCCCTGGCTATCTCCTTCCCGTTCAGGCAGACCGCGATGCCGCCTCTAAAGGCCGCGGAGATACGCAGCGTTTTTGCCGATGCCGGGTCGGAGATGTTAAACTTGCCTCTTAGGCACAGGAGCGCCAGCGTCTGCGGCCCGCCTATTCCGGGGCTGGGGAAGAACGGTCCGGGGGAGGAGATCCAGCCCGAGTCGTCGAAATCCGGTTCCCTCCATCCCTCGGCCGGCGGATGCGAGAACGGATGTATGCCAGGTTCGGCCGGGGCATCCGACGCCGGCGACACGGCCATAGGCTTCCACCAAATGAAGCTCCGCCACGGGCTGTCCATGTTCAACACGACCGTCCCGCCGGCCGCGGGACCTCCCGCCGGCTCGGCCGTCTCGGAACGTCGGGCGATGGGCGTGAGCGCAACGCAGGCCGCCGGAACCAGGATCGCCGCCCGGAATCCCGCCTTCGTCATGGATTGTCCTCCTCCCTGCGAACTGCCGGTCGCGCGGGGGGCGCCCGCCGGCGCTCTGCCCGATCGGTCCGCTTTCGCGTCGCGCGCGCCCTGCTTCTTCGACCGCCGCCGAGCGGTCAAGCGGATCCCGCGGCCCGGTCTGAGGTATATGCGACGGCCCCATATGATGTCCGGCGCCTCCTCCGAGCGCAACATAAACAATCGGCGGTCCGTCGAGGCGCGGGTCTCCGCGCGGCGCAATCGGAAGAACTGAGCGAGCGTGGAGAACGCCCGGAGGCCGATCCCGGAGGCTGGGAGCGATCCGAACACGACGCTCGATCGCGGCGCGGCCGCGGCGGCGGCAAAGCATCTTGCGCCGCGCGTAGGGAGAACGCATCATACCCGCCGCGCGGGGCGCTTCCGGCTGCGGTTCCGCGCGGAAGAGATGGCTCCGCCGGCGTCGGGCCGGCGCGCTCGCGCGCCCCGGTCGGCTCAGGTGCCGCCGGGATATCGGGCGGGCGGCGCGGGGGACCGTGGCGGCCCCGGTCGCGCGCCGGGACGGTGGAGGAACAGGTTTCGGAGATTCGCATGTTCGAAACGCTTACGGAAACGCTCGGAAACTTTTTCAACCGTCTTCGGATGAAGGGCAACAAGCTCACCGAGGAGAACATCCGGGAAGGGTTGCGCGAGGTAAGGCTGAGTTTGCTGGAGGCTGACGTCGCCCTGCCGGCGGTGAAGGATTTCATAAACAGGGTGCAGGAAAAGGCCGTCGGGCAGGACATCCTCAAGTCTGTTTCGCCGTCCCAGCAGATCGTCAAGATAGTGCACGACGAACTGATAGCGCTCCTTGGCGGGACCAATGAAGGACTGGCGCTTCCGACCGACCGACCGGCCGTCGTCATGATGTGCGGTCTGCAGGGGTCGGGCAAGACGACCACAGCCGCGAAGCTGGCTCTGTTCCTGAAGAACCGCGGCAGGCGGCCTATGCTTGTCGCCGCCGACATTCAGCGCCCGGCGGCCGTAGACCAGCTCGAGGTGCTCGGAGAAGAATTGAAGGTGCCGGTATTCGCAGACCGCAGCGGCGCTACGCCGCCGGATATATGCCGGCGGGCTGTTCAGGAGGCGACTTCGCGCGGGTGCGACGTCGCGATACTCGACACCGCCGGCCGACTGCACATAGACGAACCGCTCATGCAGGAGCTGGACGCCGTGAAGAAGGCCGCGTCGCCCTCCGAAATCCTGCTGGTGTGCGACGCCATGACCGGCCAGGACGCCGTGAACTCGGCCAAGGCCTTCAACAACCGCCTCGGCATCACCGGCGTCATACTCACAAAGCTCGACGGCGACGCCCGCGGCGGCGCCGCCCTTTCAGTCAGGCACGTCACCGGCAGGCCCATAAAGTTCGTCGGGGTCGGCGAGAAGCTGGATCGCTTGGAGGAGTTCCATCCCGAGCGGATGGCGACCCGCATCCTCGGCATGGGCGACGTCATAAGCCTCGTGGAGAAGGCACAGCAAGTCATATCGCAGGAGGAAGCCGTAAAGCTCCAGGAAAAGATGCTGAAGGAAACCCTCTCCCTGGAGGATTTCCTGAACCAGCTTCGCACCGTGCGCAGGATGGGATCCTTCAAGGACGTGCTGGCCATGATACCCGGTTTCGCCTCCTTCAAGGGGGCGGACATGGACGAAAGGCAGTTCGCGCAGGTCGAGGCCATAATCTGCTCGATGACTCCCGAGGAGCGCAAGCACCCCGAAATCATAGGCGCGTCGCGCCGCCAGCGGATCGCGCGCGGCAGCGGGGTCGAGCCGCAGGAGGTCAGCCGCTTCCTGCGCGAATTCCGAGAGATCACCAGGCAATTCGGAAGCATGGCCCGCGCCGTGAAATTCATGGGACGCCTGGTGCCCGGGATGGCCTCGACCGGCCGCGTCTTATCGAAAGAGGAAAGGCAGGCCATCAAGCGAAGGCGGAAGCTGGAGCGCGAGAACAGGCGCAGGAGCAGGCGTTAGCGGCCCGGGTATTTGCTAGGCGGAAGGCAAGGTCCGACCCGCGGCTATCGGCCGCCGTGAAACGATCCCCCTAACGGCGTGTCAAGGCCGGCGTATGTAACGGAGCCGGTTACGCTGCCTGCGGACGATAGGATGATTTCCGTGGGCTCGGGGAGGCTTTACCCCAAAGCTTCATAGTGAGCGCACCGCGCAGGGACGCCATTTCTCTCGATTTTTACCCCAAAAGAGTTTTCATATGTCGCCAAGCATTAAACTAGCCCTATCACCTAGCCTTGTCTCTTGCGCGTCCATTCGAACGGAAGCCTCGCAATTTTACATCGCAACGGCTCTACGTAACGGCGTCGGCTGTTTTGCGATGTTCGATCCTCTTCCGCAGCGCAAACGGCAGGGGGAATTGGCGGCCGGCGAGTTTCGCCTCATCCGAACCATCGCGCCCCGCTCCACGGCCAAGCGCCGTGCATGGATCGGTAGAACCCGACGAACAGAAGCGCGAACACGGCGGCGTGAAAGAGCACTTGCGGCACGAAGAGGTATTTCCTGCTGACCTTGCGGGTGGCGTCGAGCCAGGCGTCTATTATGTCCCTGGCGACCGCGAAGGCCGGCCCGAACAGTCCGACTACTAGCGCCATCTTCGTAAGAGTGGTAAGCCAGGGCGGGAAGCGCCACGCCGCCTTTATCCAAGGCATGATGACCCATTCAATCAGCAGCGAGAGGGCCAACAGCGTCTCGGCCTTCGCCAGCCTGTTTTCCGCAACGGTCCAAGAAAACCGCCGCCTTTCGCTTCTATTCGACATTGCCGTTGCCTCCATCGTTCGGATTGGCGCGCGGATGGAGCGTCCGCCGGCGCTTTTCGGGTCCGGCCCAAGCCGGAGTCCGCGTATGAGTCCGAGCCGGACGCGGCCGCCGCGGTTTGAGCCCGAGCGCGCCTCAATGGAAAGGCCGCGGCGGACCCTCCTCCGCCTAACCGCGCCCGCGGATTGCGCACTCGCGCCGGAGAGAAATATCGCCTCCGATAGCCTCCGTGCCGCCGTCGCGCTTGCGCCCGCCCCCTGCCAGAGAGGAACAATGCGTATATCGGGGCTCCGGTTTTTCAACTGGCAAAGACCGTATTCTTTGACAGGCAGCTTGCGGCCGGCTAGGCTTTCTTTCGGCGGCCGGCGCGATTATTTCCACGCCCCTCCGGCGGGATCGGTTCATTCGAATGCGCCGAGGTGCGGCGGCGAGGGCGGCACCAGAGGCGTCTCCGCCGCGGGAGCCTGGCGATGGCCTTGGGAGCCCCCGCCAAATGGGGAGACATGGGACCGTCCGCCGGCGGCGCGGCGGGGGAACGCGCGGAGCTAAGAGGCGGAGGGGGGAGGAGATGAGCGACACGTCGAGGTACCACCGCAGGGGATTCGGGTTGAAGGCGGAGATCGCCCAGTCGTTCCGCGAGCACTACCACAGCGAACTGGTGGACGAGATACGTGCCAACGGCTTCACGCTGAGGCGCGGGGATCTGACGATAAGGGTGGCGCGCGAATTCGGGTTCTGCGTTGGCGTAGGACGCGCCGTCGAGATGGCTTACGAGACGAGGGTCAGGTTCCCGGACCGCAGGATATATCTGACCAACGAGATCATACACAACCCGCAGGTCAACGAGCACTTGGCGAAGATGGGCGTGGAGTTTCTGCACGGCAGGTACGGCGAGGGGCGCGGGCTTGATGCGGTCTCGAGCGAAGATGTGGTCATAATACCCGCCTTCGGCATAGGCGTGCAGGATCTGGAGGCCCTCAGGCGCAAGGGATGCGTCCTGGTGGACACTAGTTGCGGCTCGGTGGTCAACGTGTGGCGGCACGTCGAACGGTGCGCCCTCGCCGGCTTCACCTGCATGATTCACGGCAAGGCCGACCACGAGGAGACCAAAGCCACCTGCTCCCGGGCCGCCGCCATCGAGAACGGCGCATACATCGTCGTGCGTGATATCGGGGAGGCGATGCTGATCTGCGACTACATCCGGCGGGGCGGGGATTCGGAGGCGCTCCGCGACCGCTTCCGCGGGGCCTGCTCTCCCGGGTTCGATCCTGACCGCCATCTCGAGAGGATCGGCCTGTCCAACCAGACAACGATGCTTTCCAGCGAGTCTAACCGGATAGCTGAAGCGGTGAGGCAGGCGATGATAGACAGGTACGGCGAAGCGGCGCTGGACGAGCACTTCCGAAGCTTCGAAACAATATGCACGGCCACGCAGGATCGCCAGGATGCCATGCTCGAACTTTGCGCCGACCCATCCATAGACCTGTTCCTGATAGTCGGCGGTTACAACAGTTCGAACACCACGCATCTTGCCGAGATCGCGGGAAGGCATAAGCCTTCGTACCACATCTGCGGGCCGGATTGCATAGTCTCGGCCGAGGCCATACGCCACAAGCCGCCGGGCGGCCGCGAGGAGACTGTGGCGACCGGATGGCTGCCCGAAGGCCCCTGCACGGTCGGCATGACATCCGGCGCCTCGACGCCGGACAGCGACCTGGGCGCGACCATCAGGAGACTGCTCGAGGTCCGCGGCATACCTTCGGGACCGGAGGACTGAGGTCGGTTGCAGCCCCAGCGCGGCGCGTACATCCGACGCCTCGGCGCCAGAATCCTCGGCCGTGCGGCTCATGCCTCTGCGTCCCAGTTTCTGCCATGCTTAGCCTAGTGGGCGGAACGCCCGTCAGCGGATGTACTCGTTTATCAGGTTCTCTATCATTTCCTGGCGCCCGCTGGCGTTGGGCGCAGCGTCGCCTTTCTTAAGCATGTATTTCTCGAGACTTTCGAATGAATGCTTCCCTGCCTCTATCTCGGCCCCGATTCCCGATTCCCACGATGCGTACCGCTCGGCCAGTATCTTCCGCAGAGTCCCGTCGCGCCTTATGGCCGCGGCTATCTTCAGCCCGCGGGCGAAGGCATCCATGCCGCCTATATGGGCGTGGAACAGGTCCGCCGGCTCGAAGCTCTCCCGCCTCAGCTTCGCGTCGAAGTTCACTCCCCCCTTGCCCAAGCCCCCGTTGGCCATGATCGAAAGCATGACCTGGGTAGTAAGGTATATGTCCGTCGGGAACTGGTCCGTGTCCCATCCCAGCAGCATGTCGCCGCGGTTGGCGTCTATCGAACCCAGGATGCCGTTGGCGCGCGCGAACTCGAGCTCGTGGAACATCTCGTGCCGCGCCAGCGTCGCGTGGTTCGTCTCTATGTTGAGCTTGAAGCGCTTTTCCAGCCCGTACTTCTGGAGGAACGCCAGGCAAGCGGCGGCGTCGGTGTCGTATTGGTGCTTGGTCGGTTCGTGCGGCTTTGGCTCTATGAGGAACTGTCCCTTGAACCCGATCTTCTCCGCGAAGTCCGCGGCCATGGACAGGAACCTTCCCAGATGGTCCATCTCCCGCTTCATGTCCGTGTTGTATAGGCACTGATAACCTTCCCTGCCGCCCCAGAACACGTAGTTCTCACCGCCCAGCAGCTTCGTGACTTCGATCGCCTTCTTGACCTGGGCGGCCGCGTAGGCGAATACGTCCGCGTTCGGACTGGTGGCGGCACCGTGCACGTATCGCTTGTTGGAGAACAGGTTGGCCGTTCCCCACAAGAGCCTGACGCCCGTTCGTTTCTGATGCTTCTCCAGGACTGCGACGGCCTTGTCTAGGTTATTGTTGGTCTCCTTGAGGTTTTCGCCTTCCGGCGCCACGTCGCGATCGTGGAAAGTGTAGAACGGATTGCCGAGCTTTTCGAAGAACTCGAAGGCGACATCTATCCTCTTGAGCGCCATCTTCATTGAGTCGGAGCCGTCCTCCCATGGCCTTACGTGGCAGCCCGGACCGAACGGATCAGCGCCCATACCGCGGATAGTATGCCACCAGGCGACGGAGAAGCGAAACCATTCCTTCATCGGTTTGCCTTCTACCGACTCATCTGGATTGTAGTGTTTGAACGCCAGCAGATTCTTAGAGGAAGGTCCTTCGTAGCGTATCTTCCCTATGCCTGAAAAGTATTCGCCCATATCGCCGCCCTCCATGCGCAAAGAGGTTGCCGCCCGCTGCGACCCGCCCATAGCGCACCATATTTCTCGGAGGAGCTTTTGGCAAGCGCGGAAGGCGGTGCGGGGACGCGACATCTTAAGCCGGAGTTGGCCTGCACATAGCGGTCCGGCGGACGTAGAGGCGGTCTTGATGGCGATCGTCGCCGGGCGGGCGGCGCGGGGATGCTTCGCTCGCTCCGCGCGCGTACGTCTGTTGGCGAAAAACGGATGGGTGTGCTAAATAAGGCGGCGACGCGGGACGGTTCCGGCCGGCGCCGCAGGATGCTGCGCGCGGAAGCCCGGGGCGTTCTGCAGACAGGGGCGGATAGGCTGCGATGCAGAAGGGCGATCGGAGAGATTCGACAGAGGATCGGAGGGAAGCCGAATGGCGGACAAGGCGAAAAGGGCGCAGGGAAAGATCAGGATCGGCGTGATCGGATGCGGCGCGATATCGGGGATATACCTGAAGAATTGCAAGTCCTATTCGTTCCTCGATGTCGCGGCGTGCGCCGATCTGGACATGGCAAAGGCGGACGCCAAAGCGAAGGAATTCGAGATCCCAAGGGCCTGCATGCCGGAGGCGCTGCTGGACGATCCGACGATCGAGATCGTCCTGAACCTGACGGTGCCGAAGGCGCACGGAGAGGTCTCCTTGGCGGCGCTCAAGGCCGGCAAGCATGTGTACAGCGAGAAACCGCTGGCGCTGAGCCGCGAGGAGATGCGGCTTATGTTCGAGCTGGCCAGGCGGAAGAACCTGCGCATCGGTTGCGCCCCCGACACGTTCCTCGGCGGAGGCATTCAGACCTGCCGCAAGCTGATAGACGAAGGATGGATCGGGGATCCGGTGGGGGCGGCGGCGTTCATGACATCGCGCGGTCCGGAGAGCTGGCACCCCTCGCCCGAGTTTTACTACAAGCCTGGCGGCGGACCGATGCTCGACATGGGGCCTTATTACCTGACCGCTTTGGTGAATCTGATCGGACCCATCGAAAGCGTCGCAGGCTTCGCCAGGGCATCGTTCCCTACGCGGGTGATTGGCAGCCAGCCGCTGAAGGGCAAGGTCATCAAGGTTGAGACGCCCACGCACGTGGCCGGCACGATGCGATTCGCGTCAGGCGCGATAGGCACGATACTGATGAGCTTCGACGTATGGGCGGCGCAGCTTCCGAGGATCGAGATCTACGGGTCGCTGGGCACGCTCAGCGTCCCAGATCCGAATACCTTCGGCGGCCCGGTGCGCATAAAGCGGAAGGGGATGCAGGAGTGGGCCGAAGTTCCGCTGACGCACGGCTACACGGAGAACTCCCGCGGACTCGGCGTAGCAGACATGGCCGCCGCGATCCGCTCCGGGCGCGGGCACAGGGCCTCGGGGGAGCTTGCCGGCCACGTTCTGGATGCGATGCTTTCCTTCCTGGATGCCTCCGAATCCGGCCGCACGGTGCGGCTCGCGACGAAGTGCGCCCGCCCGGCCCGCATGCCGATGGGCCTTGGGCCTTTTGAGATAGACCGGTAGAGAACTATCGGAAGAAAACGGGCGGCGAAGTTCGGGATCGGAATCCGGCGGCGGCAGGGACCGGATCTGAGGGCGACGGGGGCGGACGGAGAGGCGATGGGAAGCGGAGTGGGCGGCAAGGACCGGGCCGGGTCGCCGGCGTTGGCATTGTTCAATACGATGGGACGGAAGAAGGAACCTTTCGTTCCGTTGGAGCCGGGCAGGGCCGGAATGTACACCTGCGGCCCGACCGTCTATAACTACGCCCATATAGGGAACCTCAGGACTTATATATTCGAAGACATCCTGCGAAGGACGCTTGAATACAACGGCTTTAAGGTTACGCACGTGATGAATATAACGGACGTCGGCCACCTGACATCCGACGCCGACACCGGCGAGGACAAGATGGAGGAGGGGGCGCGGCGTGAGGGCAAAAGCATATGGGAGATAGCCGCGTTCTACACGGAGGCGTTCCGCCGGGACATTGCGCGGCTTAACATACTTCCGCCCACGATATGGTGCGAGGCGACAAAGCACATACCGGAGCAGATAGAGCTCGTCAGGCGGCTGGAAGAGAAGGGATACGCCTATCTGCTGCCGGACGGAGTTTACTTCGACACCTCTAAATTCCCCGATTACGGGAAGCTGGCGATGCTCGACATCGAGGGCCTTATGGCCGGGGCCAGGGTGCGGCCGGCGGAGGGAAAAAGGTCACCGACGGATTTCGCGCTTTGGAAGCTGACGCCTCCCGGCGTAAAGCGCCAGATGGAATGGGACAGCCCGTGGGGCCGAGGATTTCCAGGCTGGCACATAGAATGCTCCGCCATGGCGATGAAGTATCTCGGCGAGACATTCGACATACACGCCGGGGGGGTGGACCACATAAACGTTCATCACACAAACGAGATCGCACAGGCCGAGTGCGCCACGGGAAAGAGGTTCGTCAGGTACTGGCTGCACGGTGAGTTTCTTGTGATGGAGAAGGACAAGATGTCGAAGTCCGCGGGCAACTTCATAACGCTCCAGACGCTGGTGGACCGAGGCTTCGACCCGCTGGACTACCGGTACCTGTGTCTGACGGCGCACTACAGGAGCCAGCTCGTGTTCCGGCGCGAGAGCCTGGATGCCGCGCGCAGCGCCAGGCGCTCGCTGCTGGAGAGGATCCACGCGCATGGGGCCGGAGCCGGCGCCGCCGGCGGGAGCGCGGGCGTCGCGAAAGCATGCGAGCGATACGCGGCGCGGTTCCTGGAGGCGATAAACGACGATCTTAACGTCCCGGCAGCGCTGGCTGTGGCGTGGGAGCTTGCGCGGGATTCCTCGGTGCCGGCCGGCGGTAAGAAGCGGGTATTGCTGGATTTCGATAGAGTCTTCGGCCTGAGGCTGGATGCCCCGCTGCCGGCCGATCCGAACGGGGAGATACCAGATGAAGTGAAGGCTCTGGCGGCCCGGAGGGAAGAGGCGCGCAAGGCGAAGAATTGGAAGGAAGCCGACGCGCTGCGGGAGGCCTTGGGAAAGATCGGATACAGGGTCGAAGACACCCCGGACGGGCCCAGGATATTCAGGGTCTGAGCCGTGGCCGAGGACGAGCTCTTTCTCGAATCGCTGCCCTCCGGCATCCGCGTTGCAGGGCACAGGCGATCCGGCTGCCGGACGGCCGCCGTGCTGCTGCGGTATTTTTTCGGAACCCGCGACGAGCCCACAGACAAACTCGGCATCGCCCGCCTCGCCACCGCATGTCTGTTCAAGGGGACGGCGCGGAGGACTGCGCGCGAGTTGTCGGAAGAATTCGACGCGATCGGCGCGCGGAGGGCGGCTACGGTCGGCGTCGAGTACACGGACTTCGAAGCCGCGATGCCGGCGGAGGGGTTGGGGCGGGCGCTGGAGCTGTACGCGGAGGCGTTCGGGAAGGCCGAGTTCGGACGGGAGGGTTGCCGCGAGGCGAAGGCGGCGGCGATCCAGGCTATAAGGGCTTTGGAGGACGATCCGTCGGCGAAGCTGTTCTCGCTGCTCTGGCGCAAGGCCCTGGGCCCGCGGCTCGGCCGCGATGAACTCGGAACGATCGGAACCGTTTCCAGGCTTGACGCGGAAGACGTCGCGGCGTGGTGGCGGAGAAACGCTAAGCCCGGTCGGCTGCTTGTGTCGGTGGCCGGGGACTTCGACAGGTCGCGCGTGATTGGCTCTGTCGAGCGACTCTTCGGCCGCATCGGCCGTGGCGGAACCTTCGGGCCGCCTCCCGCCTTCGGAGGCGTTCCGGATGCGATCGCCGCATTCGTACGCAAGTTGGCCCAGCAGCATATCGCGCTATGTTTCCGCTCCGCACCCCGCGGCCATAGGCTTTATTACGCATCGCACTTCCTGGCACGAATCCTCGGCGGCGGGGGGAGCTCGCGGTTGTTCCAGCGCGTGAGGGACCGCGAAGGCATGGCTTACAACGTACTGTGCGGCTGCCTGGGACTGCGCGGGGTGGGATTAATATACGCCTACGCGGCGACATCCCCCCGCAAGGCGTCCTCGGTCATCGATATTCTCCGGAAGGAAATCGCGGATGCCGGGAAAAACCCGTCGTGGGATGAGGTCGAACGGGCGCGCGCCGGCATGCTGGCGGCGTCTTGCATGGGCTGGGATGCGGTGGAGACGCGGGCCGCGGCGCTTGCCGGGCACGCGACGTACGACGGGCGGGTTGCGCCGCTGGAGGAGACGCTGGAGGCGGTAAGGCGGGTTTCGATCGAGGACATATGTGCCTGCGCGGAGGAGTTTCCGCCGCACCCGATGACGATCGCAACGCTCGGCCCAGCCTCCTCCTCCTCCATTATTCGTCGTCGGTGACCCGTTTTCCGGCCTTCGATCCCTTCTCTCTGGCGCCGGCCGGTTCCGCCGGGACGGATCCTGCAACATTTTCGGCCTCCCGTTCGAACGCGTAGCCCGCCAGTTTGCGGTACAGGGCCAAGAATGCCTCCTCGATCTCCACGGAGACCTCGCCGCGAAGCCGGCCGTCGGCCGAAAAGTTGCGCGCCGAGGCCTCGTCGCCCCGGTTCGCGATAGTGAAAGCGTCAACCATGGGCACGCGCATGCGCTCGGCGAGCTCCTTCATCAGGATCGCAGCCGACTTCTGCAAATAAAACCCGTCGGATCCCTTCGGCATCTGCCTTACGGGCGGCGTGAATATCACCGGAACGCACCCTCGGATGAGGCAGGCCTGCGCGGCAAAGGCCGCGTTGGAATACAGCTCGTAAGGATGCGTTCCGCGGAAGAGTTCGTCGAAATCGAAGATTATCGCCGCCGTCTCAGGCCTGAGGGCATCGAGGGCCTTTTCGACCGTCTTTCTGGCGTCGGATGAATTGGAGAGTCCGGAGACCTCTTTGGCGGCGACGAGCCTGTATGCGACTCCGGCCCTCGCCGCCTGCGTGTTTTCTCGCCTTCCGCCGTCCTCGCCCGGTTTCCCGCCGCCTTTGGCAGACAGATCCAGGAAGCGGGCGTCGGCCGCCCATGTTCCTCCGATCTTCAGCACGGTCCCGCGCTCCGCCCCGCGCGCGGCCGACCTCCGCGCCTTAAGGTTTTCGACCGCCGGCAGACCAAGCAGCAGGCCGGTCTTGTCGAAATCGAAGGTTACTTCCTTCCTCAAAGCCTCTACGGCGCGCCTTTTTCTCGAATCTTCGATAGCATCCTTTTCAGCCTCCGCGTACAGCTTTTCAGCTTCCTCCTTTGGGACGCCCAGCATCACCGCGACGTTGTCAACCGCCAGACGCACTTCCCCCGCGGCGGCGCCGGGTGCGGCCGAGGCCGAGATTTGAATGGAAAGGATAGGGACCGAAGCGGCAAGCTCTCCGCCGTCTCTATCTTTGAAATCGGTCCGGGAAAAGAGTATCAGCGACCAGTCGGAAGGCTTCGCGGCGGGGGCGGCGGCAGAGAAACTCCGAGGCTGCTCCTCCGCGCTGCGCAGCTCGACCGTAACGCCCTCGACCTTCTCGACGTAAACCCGCATGGCCAGCCATGTGCTGTCGGCGGTCGCAAATAGCGGTCCGGGCGCCGTACCTCTCGCCGCTCCCCGCCCGGGACCGGAAAGGACCACAGACCAACGCTTGGCGCCGCCGATCTGCACGCCCCTGCACGAGCCTCCCGTGTCGGCAAAGGACAGCTCGTGATCAATCCATGCGCCGAACGGCGACGGTGCGGACTCGTCGTCGAAAGGATCGAACAACACGAGTCCCGTTTTCGGCTGCCCGGCTTTGCCATCCTTCTTCCCCGGCGGCTCCCCTCCCCCCGCCGTGGGCATGCATATAAGAGCGATGCACAGAAAGGCGGCGGCTGCCGCGGTTTCCGGTGCAAAAGTCGCGGACCTCGCGAGGGATGCCGGTCTTGCGAAGTACGCTGCGCGCCGCAGACATGCAGAAGGTCCTGAAGATCCGTCCGCAGGCGTCTTTTCTGGCAGTGACGGCCGCTCATGCCTTTCGAGCGTGTTCATCCTTTTGGACCCCTCGGCAGCTTCCGCGCCTGGATGCTCGCTGCGCTGGCGACGCGGCGCGCCGGAGCGCTAAGGCCTGCATCAAACCGGATTCCCGCCGCGAGTCGCGCGACAGGGCCGTTCGCCGGCGGATTCCGCCGACGGCCGGCCGCGGCTGGTATCCTTCCGTCAGCGCATCTTCGGACTCTTACGCGCTGCGAAGGAATGTTGCGCGTAATGAGCCGCGCGCGAGTCCTGCGAGTCGCTCCTCACCAGCGCCGGTTCGGGCTCCGGACCGGTGCCAGCAGGTGCGCTTTCGGGGAAACGCCTTTACGGGATGCCCCCTTCCTTATTGGTATCCCTTACCACGCTGATCTTGTTTCCTCTGGCCTTGTCCAGCGTAACCACGAACCGCCGGTCGTCTACCGCCTTATGCAAGGTGACTATCTCCGACCGTCCCGGAACGTAGCAGTCCACCGGGTGGAATTCGAAGCGCTGCTGCCATATGACAGTGACCGTCAGCTTGCCATCCTTCGGCTTGACGTTGAGCGAGTCGCGGTCGAGGGAAATCGTGACGTAGCCGGCTATTGCGCTGTAGTCCAGCTCCCAAGAGTTTCCGTCCGCGTCCTTTATGGCCAGCACGCCGATCCTGGGCGCGGAGGCCGGGCTCTCGGCTCCGGAAGAGGCGGGTTGGGGGCGCGGGGCCGGCGTTGGAGTCGGTCCGGGAGCGGCAGACGGGCCTGGCACAACCGGCGTTCCCGAGAACGGCGGGCTGTCCGGCGGCTTGGGCGCCAGGTCGTCAGGACTCGGGGCGGGCGGCGGCGCAGGCGGCTTCGGCCTGCCGTCCTCTCCCAGTATCTTGACTCCGGACGGCTTCTTCCTCTCGACCGTTCTGCTCGAGGATATATTGGCCGCCACGATGCCGACGACGACCAGCGCGCCGATTCCGAGTATGACATACACGATTATGGAGGAATCGCCGCTCCGCTTACGCCTGCCTACTTCCTCGCGCTCTCTGCCCTTCACACCGGCCTCCCTATCGGCTCTCCCAACTCTTCTCCGTCCGACAGCCATTGTCCGGCCCTCCCTAAGCCCGCGTTAAGCCGCGTCCGCGGCGCGGTGGCCCTGAAGCCCGGGGCGTATTTTTAGATACACCGCGGCAGATTCGAAGGGAGCGGATCCTAGGAGCGAATAGGGGCCGCCACGCTGGCATATATTTTGCGTCGGCCTTCGGCGGAAAGCCAGAATTTTCCCGCCCGCGGCGGAACGGCGTGGGAGCCTTGGACTTAACGCCGGGCTTTTCGCCGTGCCTGCCCTTCCTGCCAGCGGACAGGAGACAGATGGCTGGACAGGACCGGACGGCGCATCTGGCGGCCAGGCCGGCATCCGGCCGCGGACGAGGCTGACCAGCGTAGCGGTCGCAGGTTGCGCGTACGCGATTAACGCCGGGGGCCGATCCGGGATTACGCGCCGGGCCTGCGGGCATCAAGGACCCGCTTCAGGTATCGCCCCGTGATGCTCTCCGGACATTCCGCTATCCGCTCAGGAGGCCCGGCTGCCACGACACGCCCGCCTTCCTCTCCGCCCTCGGGTCCCATGTCTATTATCCAGTCGGCCTGTTTTATGACATCCAAGTTGTGCTCTATTACAACCGCCGTATGCCCCAGGTTCACCAGGCGGTGCAGGACATCGAGCAGCTTGGCTATGTCGTGGAAGTGCAATCCCGTGGTCGGTTCGTCCAATACGTACAGGGTGGACTCCGGAGCCTGCTTGCCGAGTTCGAAGGCGAGCTTCACCCGCTGGGCCTCTCCCCCCGACAGAGTAGTGGAACTTTGCCCGAGCCTTATGTAGCCCAGGCCCACATCGGACAGCGTCTGGAGACCGCTTTTTATCTTGGGGTGGTTGGCGAATAGATCGAGCGCATCCGATACGGACATTTCGAGGACATCGGCTATCGAAAGTCCCCTGTACTTGACCTCGAGCGTCTCGCGGTTGAACCTCTTGCCCCTGCATGCGTCGCATGTCACGTACACGTCGGACAAAAAATGCATCTCGATGGCCTTGACGCCCTGGCCCTGGCAAGGCTCGCACCTTCCGCCCTTGACGTTGAACGAAAAGCGGCCCGGTCCGTATCCGCGTATCCGCGCCTCCGGTATCTTTGCGAACAGATTTCGTATCTCGTCGAACACTCCAGTGTACGTTGCGGGGTTGCTGCGCGGGGTGCGGCCAATGGGCGACTGGTCTATGCATATGGCCTTGCCGATCTCGCCGGAGATCGTCACCGAATCGCATGCGCCCGGTCTGATCCGCGCGCCCATCAGGCGGCGGGCTAGGTTCTTGTATAGGACCTCGTGCACCAGACTCGATTTGCCCGACCCGCTCACCCCCGTCACGCAGACGAACACTCCCAGAGGAATATCCACGTTCGCCGACTTCAGATTGTTCTCCCTTGCGCCTCGTATCCGTATGAATCCCTTCTCGCGACCGACCGTCCTGTGTTCGGACGGCGTCTCTATGGAAAGTTGCCCGGACAGGTACTTGCCGGTCAGCGACCTTTCCGATCGCACCAAGTCCTCGACCGCGCCCTGCGCGACCACCTCGCCCCCGGCCTCCCCCGCCCTGGGCCCGAGGTCCACGATATGATCCGCCCGACGAATGACCTCCTCGTCGTGTTCCACCACTATGACGGTGTTGCCGAGATCGCGGAGTCTTTCCAGCGTGGCGAGCAACCTGCCGTTGTCACGCTGGTGAAGTCCGATGGTGGGCTCGTCAAGAACGTATGTTACGCCGACTAATTTCGAGCCCAGTTGGCTTGCCAAACGTATCCGTTGCGCCTCGCCGCCGGCCAGCGTGCCGCTGGACCTGTCCAGGGTCAGATACGCCAAGCCCACGTCCTTGAGAAAGTTGAGGCGGTCGCGTATCTCCTTGAGCAGCGGCTCGGCGATCCGGCCCTTCTCGCCGGCCGGTTCCAGCCGTCCAAAGAACTCCGCCGCTTCCCCAACCGTCATCGCCGTCGCCTGGCTGATGTTCTTCCCGGCTATACGGACGGCGAGCGATTCCTTCCTGAGCCTGGCGCCACTGCACGAAGGGCATGGTAGCGAAGCCATGTAACCGTGGATGCGGGCCTTCAACACGTCGTTATCCGTTTTGCGGAACCTTTCCTCAAGTTCGTTCAGTATGCCGGGCCAGGAGACGCCCCATTCATCCTCCTGTTTCTTCGTGCACCCCCTCAACAGCGCCCTCCGAACGTCGGCGGGGAGCTTTTCGAAGGGCATTGACGAGTCGCATCCGGCGGCGAGCAGGAAACGCCTTATCTGGCCGCCGTACCACATCGCGTAGGCGTAGCCGATCTTCCTGACGGAGGCGATTATGCCTTCCTCCACGCTGAGCGATCCGTCGCCAACCAAGAGATCAGGATCCACCTTCATGCGCGTGCCTAGTCCGTCGCATTCCGGGCAGGCGCCGTAGGGGCTGTTGAAGCTGAAGATCCGCGGCGAAAGTTCTCCAAGCGATATCCCATGTTCGGGACACGCATACAGCTCGCTGAACAGCTTGTCCTCGCATCTACCGTCTTCCCTCTCGATCGAGACTATCGCCAGGCCTTCGCCGGCCTTCAGGGCCGTCTCGACCGAGTCAGTAAGCCTGGACCTTATGCCGGCCTTCATTACCAGCCTGTCCACTACCGCTTCGATCTCGTGGCGTTTTGTTTTCGGCAGCGCGTCAACCTCCCGCGCGTCCACCGTAACCCCGTCCACCCTGAGCCGAACGAACCCCTGGCG
>CALKMO010000371.1 GCA_937991785.1 uncultured bacterium
AGAAGAAGGGGGAAGTGCGGGTTTCCGCCCGGATGATCAAGGGCGGCGGCGCGCTCGAGATAAAGGTGGCGGATAACGGAACCGGCATCCCGAAAAAATATCTGTCCAAATTGTTTACGCCGTTCTTTACGACAAAGGAGATGGGGAAGGGAACGGGGCTCGGTCTGGCGATAGTTTACGGCATAGTTAAAATGCACTCTGGCGACATATCGGTAGAGAGCGAGGAGGGGAAGGGGACAGTTTTCACCCTTTCGATCCCGGCGGGTTCCGGCGAAGGCCGTGCGCCGGTCGTCCCGCCACCGGGCGGCGCCTCCTTGGCTGGGACGGGGAAGGAGGACCTGGGCAATGGCTGACCGGCGGCCGGCGATCCTGCTTGTGGATGACGACGCCGATTTCATGGACCTCCTGCAGGAGGTGCTTGAGGCGCGCGGTTACACGGTGGCCCGCGCGTCGTGTCCCGCCGAGGCCTTGGAGGTTCTAGGCAAGGAAACTCCGGACCTGATAGTCACGGACCTCATGATGTCCTCGCTGGATTCCGGCTTCGTACTTGCCGGAAAGCTAAGGGAGGACCCGCGTCTCGCCGGCATCCCAATCGTTGTGGCTACGGCTGTTGCGAGGAAACTGGGGGTGAGCTTCGCCCCCGACAAGGCCGGAGACCTTGAGGCCATGAAGGCCGATGCCTACTTCGAGAAGCCGCTGGACTTCGATGCATTCTTCGCGAAAGTCTCGGAACTGCTCTCGCGCAAAAGGGAGAGGTGAGGGCTATGGGCGGCGTACCGGCGCGGATACTTGTGGTAGACGACGAACCTGGCATGCGGGAAGGCTGCCGCAGGGTCCTGGCGGCGGAAGGCTACGAGGTCGAATGCGCGGCCGACGGCTTGGAAGGGCTGGAGATATTCAAGGCAAAGCGGAACTTCAGCGCTGTCCTGGCAGACCTCAAGATGCCGCGAATGGGAGGGATGGAGCTCGCAGAGGAGATACGCAGGCTTGACGAGGACGTCGTCCTGATAGTCATAACGGCCTATGCAACGATAGAGACGGCCGTCGAGGCCACCAAGCGCGGCGCCTACGGCTACGTGCCGAAACCGTTCACGCCGGACGAGATACTGTTGCCGGTCAGGAACGGGCTTGAGCGGCGGGCGCTGGCGCTGGAGGCGAAGAGGCTCAGGGAGGAGAGGGAGCGCAGCCTGGCGGCTCTGGCCGGCGAGAGGTCGAAGACCGCCACAATAATAAACTGTATGACGGACGGGGTGATAGTCGTCAACGCCGAGCAGAAGCTCGTGCTGCGCAACTCCGCCGCCGCCCGCATGCTTCCTGCCATCGCGCCCCTGGCGCTTCCTGCGCCGTTGTCGGAAGCGCGATGTCCCGATATCGAGTCGGTCATAGATGAAATAATGGCCGGCGCGGAACCAGCGATCGTCTCGCGGGAGATTGCGATCGGGGATAGTACTTACATGGCTAACGCCAGCCCGGTCATGGAAGGCGGGACGAAACCGCTGGGCGTTGTGGCCGTGCTCCGCGACGTTACCGCGCTGAAGAAGCTAGATATCGCCAAGTCCATGTTCGTCTCGATGGTCGCTCACGAGATCAAGAATCCGCTGGCTGCCATCGAGGGATATCTGAACGCGGTGCTGGCCGGTTCCGTCGGCGGCGACGCGGAGAAGCTGCGGGCGATACTCGAGCGATGCAGCGTACGCGCCAGGGCGCTTCGCCAGATGGTGCTGGATCTGCTGAACATCTCGGCAATCCAGGCCGGCCGCTTCATGCTCAAGCGCTCCCGCCTGGATGTAAAACCACTGCTTGTCGAGGCCTTCGAGAACTTAAGGGATAAAGCCGCCGCCAAGAGAATTTCGCTTTCGATGGAACGGATGCCTGCGGACGGCGAATGCGAGATCCTGGGCGACAGGGACGCGATGCTCTCGGTCTTCGGCAACCTGGCGGATAACGCGATAAAATACACGCCCGAAGGCGGGTGCGTGTCGGTCGCCGCGGCGCGATCGGGAGACTTCGTCCTTGTCTCGGTCCGCGACACCGGGATCGGGATCAAGCCTGAGGACAAGGCGAGGATTTTCGAGGAGTTCTACAGGGTCAGGAACGAATTCACCTCCAAGGTGCCCGGGACAGGTCTCGGCCTGGCGCTGGTCAAGAAGCTTGTGGAGATGCATCAGGGGAGCGTGTCTGTCGAAAGCGCCCCGGGCAAAGGCAGCGTTTTTACCGTAAGCCTTCCCGCCGTGCCGCCGCCGGATTCCTCCGGAAAGCGGATTGATTCGAGATCCGACCCTCAGCCCGCGTAGCGGGACCATGGCGCGGGACGCCGCGCACGAGGTCCCCGCCATCTTCGGGAATGGCGGGGCGATGATCGAAGGGATGGCGGAAGCGGCGAGCCCGGCGGCGCGCTGAGGATGGTCCGCCCGCCGAACTACCGGCTTGTCCGGGCACTGCGTCGCGCAAAGGAGAAGAAGCGATGGGATCGCCGGATTCTGGAGAGGAGATCGTAAACGAGTGCGCCATTTGGGAAACGCTGCGGACCAACGGAAAGAGCGACGCGGTGAAGGTGCGTGAAACTCTGGCGAAGGCGCGAGAGGCGAAGGGTTTGGAGCCGTCCGAAGTGGCGGTTCTATCCGCGATCAGCGATCCGGACCTCACATTCGAACTGTTCGCGGCGGCCAGGTCGGTGAAGGAAAAGATTTACGGCAGGCGGCTGGTCCTCTTCGCCCCGCTTTACGTTTCCAACCTCTGCGGCAACGAATGCCTCTATTGCGCCTTCAGGGCGCGCAACAAGGACGTCGAGCGCCGCGCGCTCTCGATGGGGGAGATCGAGCGGGAAGTGAAGGTCTTGGTCGAACAGGGGCACAAGCGCGTGCTTCTTGTGGCCGGAGAGGCTTACCCCAACCGCGGCTTCGATTACATCCTTGACGCCATCGCTGTCATATACCGGACCAGGATCGGGCGGGGCGAGATCAGACGCGTGAACGTCAACATCGCCCCTCTATCAGTGGAGGAGTTTCGCCGTCTAAAGGGCGCCGGCATCGGAACTTACCAGCTTTTTCAGGAAACCTATCACAGGGAGACCTACGCGAATGTTCATGTAGGAGGCAGGAAGCGCGATTACGATTGGCGTCTGGCCGCGATGGACAGGGCGATGGAGGCCGGCATAGACGACGTGGGGATAGGCGTGCTTTTCGGCCTGTTCGACTGGAGATTCGAAATTCTCGCCCTGATGCAGCACATCGGGCACCTGGAACGGAAATACGGCGTGGGGCCGCACACGATAAGCGTGCCGAGGCTTGAGCCGGCGACCGGATCGGACCTGGCGAGCCATCCGCCGAAGCCCGTGAACGACGCCGATTTCCGGAAGATCGTCGCGATCCTCCGCCTGGCTGTCCCATACACCGGCATAATAATGTCAACGCGGGAGACGCCGAACCTGCGCCGCGAGACCTTCGCGTTGGGCGTATCCCAGATATCCGCCGGCAGCCGCACCAACCCGGGAGGGTATTCAACTGACGAAGAGGAAGATGCCGGCCAGTTTTCGCTAGGCGATCACCGCCCGCTGGACGAAGTGGTCCGCGACATAACGATCCTCGGGTACATACCGTCCTTCTGCACGGCCTGTTACCGTCTGGGGCGGACCGGACACGATTTCATGGATCTTGCAAAGCCGGGCGAAATCAAGAACCGCTGCGACCCCAACGCCCTCGCGACTTTCCTTGAGTATCTGCTTGACTACGCCTCGCCGGCGACCCGCGAGGCCGGCGAAAAGCTGATCGAGGAAACGCTGGCGGCGATGCCCGAGGTCCAGAGGGAGCCGGCAATGAAGATGCTCGCGAAAGTGCGCGAGGGGAAGAGGGACGTGTTTTTCTGAGCTTCGACGTTCGGGAGAAACCGAGACGGCCGGCCGCAGCGAAGGGGATCGCAAGGCCGCCGCCACCGGGTGCGCGGCGGCAATCAAGGAGCGCACGCCCGTATGGAGACCTCCGAGATCGCAGGATGGCTTCGCGAGGAGGATCCCGCCAGGCTGGAGGTTCTCTGGCGCGAGGCCGACGCCGCGCGGCGCCAGCACGTGGGCGACGCTGTGCACCTGAGAGGCTTGGCCGAGATATCCAATTTTTGCGCGCGCAACTGCGCCTACTGCGGTCTGCGCGCTGGCAGGACGGATCTGAAGCGCTACCGTATGACCGCGGAGGAGATACTCGAGTGCGCCCGCCTGGCGGTATCGCTCGGATACGGGACGCTGGTCATGCAGTCCGGCGAGGACTACGGCATCGGGCGCCAGTGGCTGGCCGAGACCATACGCCGGATAAAGGGCGAGACGCCTCTGGCGGTGACGCTTAGCCTCGGCGAGAGGCCGGCGGAGGACCTGCGCGAATGGAGGGATGCCGGCGCCGACAGGTACCTGCTGCGATTCGAGACCTCCGACCGGGCGCTTTACGACCGTATACACCCTCCCCTGCCGGGCCGCCGATCGGATCGGTTCGCCATCCTCCGCATCCTTAAGGACCTCGGCTACGAGACCGGCAGCGGCGTCATGATAGGCATTCCGGGGCAGACGTTCATGTCGCTTGCCGAGGACATACGGCTTTTCCGCGAACTCGACCTGGAGATGATAGGCGTCGGGCCTTACCTGCCGCACCCCTGCACGCCTATGGGAGGACCGCGGCCGGCGGACGCCGAAGGCAATCAGCTTCCGGCCGCGGCCGAGGGGGACCAAGTCCCGAACTCGGAAATAATGGCGTACAAGGCCGTGGCCCTCTCGAGGCTGGCGTGCCCTTCCGCCAACATCCCGGCGACCACGGCGCTGGCCACGGTCAACTTCGATCGCGGCTACGAACTCGGCCTTTCCCGCGGCGCCAACGTGGTCATGCCGAATATCACGCCTCCAAGTTACCGCGCCCTGTATGAGATATATCCGGCCAAGTCCTGCATCCGCGAGGATCAAGAGACGTTCCATCGGGATCTCGTTCGGCGTATACTGGCAATGGGACGTACGGTCGGCTCCGGACGAGGCGGCAACGTGAGGTTCGTGCGGGCCCGAGGCGATGGCGATTCATCCGGGAGGCGATCCTGACGATGTGCGAACAGTTCCGCACGGAACGCGATCTGCTGGGCGAAAAACAGATCCCCGCGGATGTTTTGTACGGAATCCATACCGTCAGGGCTTTGGAGAACTTCCCCCTCGCCGGGAGACCGGTGCATCCCGAGCTGGCCAGAGCGTTCGGCGAAGTCAAGCTGGCCTGCGCGATCGTCAACCGCTCGCTGGGGATATGGGCCGATAATGCCAAAGCAGACGCCATTGAAGCGGCCTGCCGCGAGATGGCCGACGGCAAACTTGTTCCGCACGTGGCGGTGGACGCCTTGCAAGGGGGCGCCGGCACGTCTACGAACATGAACGTGAACGAGGTCATAGCCAACAGGGCGCTTGAGATGCTCGGCGCAAAACACGGCGATTACTCCATAGTGTCTCCCACAGACGATATAAACCGCCACCAATCTACGAACGACGCTTACCCCACTGCGCTGAAGCTGGCCGCGATACGGCTGCTACGCATCCTCGAGGAGAAAATCGTCGCCCTCCAGGAGGCATTTCAGGCCAAGGAAAAGGAGTTCGCCGGCGTAGTTAAGATTGGCAGGACCGAGCTGCAGGAAGCCGTGCTGATTACGCTCGGGCGGGAGATGGGCGCCTACGCCGAGGCCCTTTCCAGGGACAGGTGGAGGATATACAAGTGCGAGGAAAGGCTCCGCGTCGTCAACCTGGGCGGGACGGCCGTCGGGACGGGGCTGGGGGCTCCGCGCAGGTTCATCTTCAGGGCCGTGGATATTCTAAGAGAAATAACCGGGATCGGGTTCGCGCGCGCCGAAAACCTCGTAGACAATACCCAGAACGCCGACGTGTTCGTCGAGGTCTCCGGTATGCTCAAGGCGCACGCCGCCACGCTCCTTAAGACAGCCGGCGACCTGCGGCTGATGTCGTCGGGCCCGGACGCGGGGATCGGCGAAATAAAGCTTCCGGAAAGGCAGGCGGGCTCTTCGATAATGCCGGGGAAAGTGAACCCGGTGATCCCGGAGGCCGTCTCGCAAGCCGCCATAAGGGTTATGGCCGAGGACCAGTGCATCGCGATGGCCGCGGGGATGGGCAACCTGGAGCTTAACGCTTTCATGCCCTTGATCGCCGACAGCCTCCTGTCGAGCCTTAAACTGCTGATCGGCGCCTGCGACATCTTCAGGCGCTTTTGCGTCGAGGGCATTCGGGCGAACGAGGAGAGGTGCAGGCGGAGCGCGATGTCTTCGATCGCGGCCGCCACGGTCCTGGTGCCGGCGGTCGGCTACGAGGAAGCGTGCAGGGTGGCGGCTGAGGCCAGGGCTTCGGGGGAGAGCATTCGCGACGTCGCGGTGCGGAGGGGGCTGATTTCGACTGAGGAGTTCGACCGGCTGGTGTCGCCGGAATCGGTCTGCAGGCTCGGTTCCCCGGATATGCGTCCGTCCCTGACGGTCCCGCCGGTCGCGCTGAATAGGCCGGTAGAAGGCGGATCGGGCGGGCATGAACGGGCTGAACCTCCTGGGACCCCCGGAGATCTCCGCGTCAACGGGTCGCCGTCTCCCTGAAGAAAGGTCCGCATCCCGCTCGCCGCGAAGGAAACTTCCGATGGAAAAAACGCCCAAAGGGATGAGGCTCCACATAGGGATATTCGGCAGGCGCAACGTCGGGAAATCCAGCCTGCTGAACGCCATAACGCGCCAGCAGGTTTCCATAGTTTCTGATGTGGCCGGGACCACAACCGACCCGGTCGAAAAACCGATGGAGCTCCTGCCGCTCGGGCCGGTGCTCTTCATAGATACCGCCGGCATAGACGATACGGGCGCGCTGGGCGAGATGCGCGTACAGCGCACGCGCCGCGTGTTCGACAGGACCGACTTGGGAGTCCTGGTGGCCGAGGCCGGCGAATGGGGACAGTATGAAGACATGATACTGGCGGAATTCAAGTCGCGGGGCATCCCGACCGTCGTCGTCTTCAACAAGATGGACATCGGCGGGCCGCGGCGGGAAGTGCTGGATCGCTTGGCCGCGGGAAAGATCCGCGTCGCCATGACCAGCGCGGACCGCGGCTCCGGCATACTCGATTTCAGGCAAGCCCTGCTGGACGCCGCTCCGGCCGACTTCATAAACAACCCGACCATACTATCGGATCTCGTCGGGCCCGGCGAAATGGCCGTCCTCGTCATCCCGGTTGACAAGGAAGCGCCCAAGGGCCGGCTAATCCTGCCGCAGGTCCAGGCGATACGCGACCTGCTCGACGGCGATTCTTTCGCAATGATGGTAAAGGAGCGGGAGCTGCGCGAGGCGATGGACAGGCTCAAGAAGCCCCCGAAGCTGGTCGTGACCGATTCGCAGGCGTTCATGAAGGTCGCCGCCGACACGCCGCGCGAAGTGCCCCTGACCTCGTTCTCGATCCTGTTCGCCCGCTACAAGGGAGACCTCGCGGAAATGATCCGCGGGACGCTGGCGATAGAGAAGCTGAAGCCGGGCGACAGGGTGCTCGTGTCCGAGGCCTGCTCGCACCACCCGATCGCCGAAGATATAGGCCGCGTCAAGATCCCGCGGTGGCTCACGCAGTTCGTAGGAGGAAAGCTGGAATTTGCCACAGTGCAGGGGCACGACTTCCCGGACGATCTCTCCCCTTACAGGTTGATCGTACACTGCGGCGCGTGCATGCTCAACAGGCGCGAGATGCTGGCCAGGATATTGCGATGCCGCCAAGCCGGCGTTCCGATAACCAATTACGGCCTGGTGGTTGCATATTCGCTTGGGATCATAGAGCGGGCGCTCGAACCTTTCCCATCCGCGCTGGACATATACAGGTCCGAGGCTTCCGGCATCGCCTGAACCGCGCCGCGCGCCGCCTTGCTTGCCCCGCGCTCGCCGCCGGCGGCCCAGTGCGAACTTGTCCTGACGAACGGATGCGCGGCGACAGCTCAGTGCGCGCAGCTCGGCCGGCGTAGCGGTGCGGGGCCCGGCGTCATAGCCCTTGGACCGGTTCTCGGGTGGCCGTGTACCAAAGGTCGCATTCGAGCCTCTGGGCGTAGACCCGGGCGTCCAGGAGCCCGGCTTCCACGCGCAGGGGTTTGCCCGGGACTGCGGACAGGACTGCAGACAAGTCGTGCGGCACTTCCAGCGCCACCGGCCCGCATCCTGACCACGATGCCTCTTCGCAACTTTTTGGGTGCGCACGTCAGAGCCGAAGTCGCGCCAGCCAGATGGCGCAGCGCTGGACCTTGCCGCCTTCGCGGTAAGTGCCGTTGTCGTAGCCGTGGCCGCTGTAGTACGCCAGGAGCGCCGTCCCGTCGCCGAGGTTGCAGAAGCCGGCGTAGGATGTATCGCCGCCGGAAGGCAGGTCGAAGATCGGTTCCATGCGGCCGGACTCCGGGTCGAGCCGGAAAGCGCGCGTGGCCGTCTCGCGGCCTTTCCCGCCTTCGGCATCGCGCGGCGAGCGGCCCACCGCGAGCAGCGTCCCGTCCGGGAGCCGCTCCAGCATCGGTCCTTGCAGAAAACGGCTGCACTCCGCCTTCCGCCACTCGGTATAAGGCGGCTTGGCGCGGGCCAGCAGCGGACGGTGCGGCGGTTTCTCCCGGCGGACCAGCGCCAGCAGCTCGCCGTCGGGCATAAAGCACAAATCGGTCTCGTTCGACTTCTCGTCGGGATGGATGACCGATATCATGCGCCAGTCCATACCGTCTTCCGAGCGGTAGAGTTCGACGCGGTAGTCTTCCGCGTCCTTCGCCGAGGCGTAACCGGCCGAGTACAACGCCCCGTCCGGCCCCCGCCGCGGCCGCCACATCGTGCGCCCGATGGGCGATTCCAACCGGCGCAGATCCCACCGGATGCCGTCGTCGGTCAACGCCGCGTGCGAGGTGCGAATGCGTTCGGGAATGCCGCGTTCCGGATCCGGAACCACCCAGGACGGGATGATCAGCCCCAGCCGGTCGCCGACCGTGAAGAAGTGCGGATCGCGCAGGTCCTGCCCGTTTGCCAGACGCGCGTGCACCTGGAAGCTTATCCCGCGATCGGCCGAGCCCAGCACCACGATCTGGCCGGAACGCCCGACGGCGTGGTTCAGCGCTTCGCGGAAGGCGACGTAAACGCGGTCGCGCCACATGATGATATCCGTGAACGCGCAATGACAACCCGGATCGTAAATGGCCTTCGCCTCCAGCAGTTCCATGGCAACGCCTCCTTGCTCCTTTGCCTTGACGGAATCCCGTCAGGACCGGGCCGGGAAAGCCTCGAGCGCCGCGCGAAGCGCCCGCCGCATCGGTTCGATCTGTTCCGGTGGCGGCATCAGCCCGGGATCCGGCGAGACCGCGCGCCTCCAGCCGAACTCCTCGGCGGCCAGCAACTTGAACGCTCTCAGATAGTACGGGCAGGCCAGGTAGGCCTCGATCACCGAGTTTATAGCCGCTTGGGCTCGCCTGGCCCCGGCGATGTCCCCCGCGTCGAACCTGCGCAACAGCTCGACCGCCACCGGCCCCAAGAGATTGTATGTGGTGCCTATTGCCCCGATCGCACCCACGCTGAGCGCCGGCAGCAGCATCTGGTCGCAACCGGCGAAGAAAAGCTTCTCCGGGAAACGTTCGACCAGCCGCTCCAGGAGATAGAGATCCTCGCTGGTGAACTTCAATCCCGCAACGTTGGGCAGCTCGACCATACGGCTTAGCTGGTCGAGCGTCAGGTTGTAGCCGGTGGTCGCCGGGATGTGATAGGCCAGCAGCGGAACAGAACTCGCGGCGGCCAGCGTCCGGCAGTAGCCCAGCAGTTCTTCGAAGCAGTAGCGGCCGCCATGCGGCGCGATGGCCGAAACCGCATCCACGCCGGCATCGCAGGCACCGGACAGAAGCTTCAGCGCGCGCCTCGTCGGCACGCCACCCACATGAGCGATCAGCCGCCCCCGGCCGCGCGCGGCCTGCACGGCCGTCTTATAGAGCGCCAGGCGCACCTCGTCGCTTATCGCGTACTCCTCGCCGGTGCCGCCCGTCAGGTACAGCCCCGCCTGCCCCTCGCCGAACAGCCGATCCACTAGCCCGGCCAAAGCATCCGGGTCGAGAGATTCGTCCTCCCGCAGAGGCGTCAGGACCGCAGCGTAGATGCCTCGCCAATCGGCGGTCCGATGTTCGCTCATGCCTTTTTCCCTCCAGCGCGAACCGCCAGAGTCGGCGCCAGGTGCCGGCGCATCGCCGCGGCGGCCCGCCGTGCGTTCCGGCTCTCGATGGCCGCCAGGATCCCGCGGTGCCCCCGAAGCGTCCTCGCGGCGCCGGCCGGATCGGCCGGTGCGCCCACGCGCAGGCGTATCCGGTCGAAGTAAACAAGTACCAGCTCGCGGAACGCCGCCAGCACCGGGTTATGCGCCGCCTCGACTATCGCGCAGTGGAATCGGCGCTCCGCAGCGAGTATGCGGCGTACATTCCCGGCGGCGCATTCCATATCTTCGACGGCATCGCGCATTTCGGCCAGGTCCCGGGCCGAACGGTTCCTGGCAGCCAGCCGAACTAATCCTTCCTCCATCGCAGCTCGGGCCTCGGCCACATCGGCCGACGATACGCCGGCCAGCGCCAGGTGCGCCCCGAGCAGCGGCCCCAGAGACCGCGGCGAAGGCTGTGAAAGCGCCGTGCCGCGGCGCGGCCGCGAAACGAGGATGCCGGCTGCCTCCAGGCTCTTCAGCGCCTGCCGCAGCGTCGGCCGGCTGACGCCGAGGCGCGACGCCAGATCCGGCTCGGAAGGCAGCCGGTCCCCCGCCTTCAGCCTTCCCGCCGCGATATCGCGGAGAAGGCGGTCCGCCACCGAGGCGGCCAGCCCGCCCGCGCCATTTGCGCGCCCCGGCCCGCTCGGCCTCGATCTTTCCCCGGTCGTTTTATTTGTCATACAATTAATATATCCCAGCCGGTAGTCCGCGTCAAGCGATTTGTCGGACAATTTCCCCGGCGGGCGGGCGCGCCCTTGCCGCCGGGCGATGTCCGGAAAATCGCGGGAAGCCGCCGGTTCCGCTCCGCGCGCGGGATCCCGGCATTGACCGGGCCGGGCGCGATGCCCGTCGCGGCCCTGCCTCTATCGTCCGCCCGGCATCCGGATCGCTTTCTTAATGACCGGGTGGAGGGCCGAGGCCAATCGCAGGAAGCCTGCGTCGGTGGGATGTGTGCCGTCCGCGGTGGCCTCGCCGTCGTGTCCGAGCAGCCTTCCGGCGGGCACATGGAACAGGCCGCGGATGCCGGCCGAACGCAGCTCCTTTAGCACTGCCCGCTGGGCCCGGTTGCTGGATTCCTGGCGCTCGCGACGGTCCGTCATAAGGTACGAATCCTGATAGATCACGTTATCTACAAGGACGACAGGAGTACTGGGATGTGCCGTCCGGATCTTGCGAATCAAGGGTCCGAGCCGCTCCGTCACTTCCGGCGCCTGCACGTTGGGCAGACAGTCGAGGACGAAGACGGAGGCGTCCGGTTCCGCGACGAATTCGGCGACCTCCGGTTCCATGCGGCCGGAGCCCGAGAAACCCAGGTTTATCACCGGCACGTCAAGCCATCGCCCAAGGATGGCAGGGTAGGCCATTCCAGGACGCGAGGCGCAGCCGCCCTGAACGATGGAAGTGCCGTAAAAGACGAGCGGCTTCGAGCGTCCGGCCGGCCGCGGCGGCGCCCGCTCGAGCCGCGCGGAAGGAGACAGTCCCAGGCGCACCTCCTCGACGCCGTTATACAGGGGAAGATACAGGATGTACTCGCGGCGTTCGGCGGCCATGGTCCCGCGCGTAAGTTGCTGCCGGTTGGTCGGGAATCCGGTGGGGCGGCCGACCCCCAGCCAGCGCCAGCCGTCGGGACGGCGCACGTAGAGGTCCAGGCCGCTCACACCGGTGGCCGGCATGTGGTCCATGGCCAGGCCGGGGCACTTGAGCGTCCATCGAGCGAAGATGGCGTCGGCGTCGGCGACGAAGCGCGCGCAGATGCCGGCCGAGTGTTTGGCCAGATTCCATACCGCCTCTGGAACTCTTCCTTTGGCCCGGGCCGGCAGCCGTTCGTAAGGCCCCTCGGTTTCGGACCAGCCCATGCCCTCCAATGCAAGGGCGGCCAGATCGTACCAGCAGATATCTTCCTTCGAGTCCCGAACGGCCATGTTCGGATCTGTGGCGCCCGTATCGGTACGGGAACTGGATCGAACCATGGGATCGCCTTCCATATGCAAAAAAAATTTCCGGCGACGAGATCGCCCGGCTCTGCGCGCGCGGACTCATGGCTGAAACTTATTGCCGCCGACGATTTTCGCAAGGCGTTTTGGGATAGGATAGCCGAGGGAAACTCCTCTTCTTTTCTTGCTTGACAGGGAACGGGATATATCTAGAATCCGTCGGAACATCGGCGAGAATCCGGATCCTTGGCATTGGGAGTCCGCGCCGGGTTGTTAGGCGGCCGCGCGGCGGGATCGGCGCGCCCCGATCGGAGCGCGGGCGACCTCATAGAAGGGCCGGGCGATTGCCGGAAAGAAGCCGAACGGGATGAACGGGGGCGTAGCGGACCATGAGCGACAATTCCCCGCTGTATGCGTTGATAGCATTCATACTTCTTTCCCTCGTTTTCGGAATAATCGCCTACTCCCAGCACAACAGCTTTTACGGTCCCGTCCCCGAGGAAGACAGCAAGCCGGCTCTTCTGGCCAGGGAGCAGGAGGAACTGGCGAAATTGGAGCAGGAGACGGCCGAGCTTAAGGCTAAGCTCCGCGGCGACAGGGTGCTTCGCGCAGGAATAAGGCAGGATATCCAGGAAACCGAACTCCGCACCGAGGCCGTATCGCACCTGTTCGCCATCTATAAGGACGGCCTGAAGCGCAGGCAGCAGCTTACCCGCGAGGCCAACGAGCTGGCCAGGCAAGGTACTGACCTTAAGGCGGAGATAATGCGGGCGAAGGAAACGACCCGAAGGGCGATCCAGGACGACCGCGCTAAGATATCCGAGGAGGCGGACAAGGTCATACGCAGGAACGAGCAGCTCAAGCTGGAGGCGCAGCAGGCCATAGATGCCGATAGGAAGGCCGACGAGACCGAGGCGAAGAAACACTCCAAGCGCATGAATTTCGAAAACTCCTATCGCGACGATCTGCGCAGCCAGATGGCCACGCTAATCCAGCGGGAGAGGGAGAGGACCGTTCTTGAGGCTGACGGGGAGGTGATCCTTTCGGACCCGACGAGAAAATTCGTCGCGATAAACATCGGCTCGGCGGTCGGCGTCAAACGTGGGTTCGTTTTCGAGGTCTACCAGGAACGTAGTGCGGGCCAGAGACATGTCAAGGGATACATCGAGGTCACCAAGACGCTGCCAAGCATGTCCGAGTGCATGATCTTGGAGCGGATCGTGCACCTGCCCCGCGACCCGCTCACGGGATACATCGCCTCCTCGCCTGAGGAGCTGTACAGTCCGTACGCCACCAAAGGCGGGGGCAAGGCGGAATCCGAACGCGCGCAGCCGTTAGTCGGCCGCCCGAAGACCGTCTTGCTCGGCCATGTCCCGATGGATCCCATCGTGAATGGGGACCTCATCGTAAACCCCTTCTTCGATCCCGGCCGATCCCTGACTTTCGCCATAGTCGGTCAGGGAGCGATAAAGTATCCCAGGTCCTATATAGAGCGCGTAATCAGGGAATACGGCGGCCAGATCAAAGACCTGCCGGGTCCGGAAGCGATCGGGCCGGGGATCGACTTCCTGATCGCCCAGAGGGATGCGAAGGAAGAGGTCAATACGGCGACGAACATGGGGATAAAGGTCCTTTACGAGTTCGAGTTGTTCCGGTTCCTCGATTCGAGGTGAGCCATGACCGGCAAGCAGATCGCGATACTGACGGCGATGTTCGTGTTTATCGGCGTGGCGGTGTACACGATCGCCCTCAGTTTCTATTACACGGTTCAGATAGACGTCTACGACAAGCAGATCGCGAAGGTGACCGCCGACAAGGAAGCCGCCAGGGTTACGTTGGCCGCCTTGAAGGAGATACTCAATACCGGCAAGCCCGACGCTGGCGTCCAATCGCTGACCGAGGTCCTGAACGCCGCCAAGGAACGCGAGAGAGGGGCGCTGGAGCAGTACTCCGGCGGACCGGGGAACGTGAAGGAGGAGTTCGAGCGGGCCGGATCGGCGCTTGAGTCCGCCACGAAGGCCGTCGGACCGAAGTGGACCGAAGCGTTCGCGCTGTGGCGTGAGAAGAACCAGGAGATACAGAGGGATCTGGCCGGCCTGGTGAGCGCCAAGACGGAGATGGATCAGGCGAAGGCGCGATCCGAAGAGGACCTGCAAAAAATGCGCGCCGACCTCAGGGAACAGCAGCTCAAGAGCGTGGCCGCCCGAGCCAAGCGCGTAAAGGAAGTCGCCGACCTGCGTGCGGAGGCCGAGGAGACGCTGGACAAGATCAAGAGCCTTACGCGCGAGCTCGAGAAGGTGGATGTGCTAGAGGCCGACGGCCAGATTATATATGCCGCCCCGGATCTCAACATCGTGACGGTTGATCTGGGTTACGAGCACGGGGCGCGGAAGGGTATGAAATTCGACGTGTACGCCGTCAGGCGCGGCGTGGAGATAATAAAAGGCAAGATAGAGCTTGTGGAGGTGGGGGCTGTATCCAGCAGGGCGCGCATTCTGCCTCCGGAACGCGATCTGCCGTACGATGAAGCCACTGGATGGACGGCGTCCGATCCGAAGATGGAATATTCGGTTTACGCCGCCGACGAAGAGGGGCGACCCACACGCCTGGTTAAGAAAAAACGTCCGATAGACCTGATCCGGGAAAGACAGGAACAGATAAGGAAGGAAGCGAAGACGGCCGAGGAAGCGGCGGGGCTCCCGACGTCCGAGCAGGAGCAGCTAAGGAGGGAGAAGGAGGCGCAGAGGTTGCCGCCCCCGGGACTTGCCGGAAGCCATCCCATGGCCGAGGGCGACTTCATTTCGAACCCGGAATTCACCAGGATCGTCTCGCAGCAGGCATTCCGCAAGCAGGTAGTGGAAGAAATCATAAGCCTAAAGGACATCTCTGTGGCGACCGAGACATTCGTACTGGCCGATGTGATCCGACCCGAAAATGCCGATCACCTGAAGCGCGTCATAACGCGCAACAACTGCGTGGTGGAGGCCGACATAGGTCCGGACACCAACTACCTGGTGACCACGGTCGGCGCCAAGGATCTGGATGCCTTGGAAAAAACCTGCGGTGATTGGAAGAACGAAAATGTAAGCGACGACATCAAGAAGCGCAGGAGGACGGTCGAAAAGCTTCGCAAGGCGAGGGAATACAACGTAACGGTCATAACCGAGGATGACTTGGATCTGCTCATCTATAAAAAGCTTAGGAAGAGGGAACTCCAAAAGGGCAAGGCCGTCCAGCCGGGCCAGATCAAGTTCTATGTGGCCGGCAAGACGGAAAACAGGTCGCCGCGGGAGATCAAGCTTTATATAGAGGAATGCGGCGGGATAGTCTGTGAAAATTTTGATCAGAACGTAGATGTCCTGGTGATCGGTACGGAAGCCGAAGAATACGTCAAGGAGGCTAAGAGGCTCGGCATACGTATCATCACAGAAGGCGAGATCGAGGCGTTCTTAGGCCGAAAGTAATCGATCGGTCAGCCCATAGGCAGTCGCCGGCGTAACAATCGTTCTATTTGCCGGCAGTTGCGCTTCGGATTAACCGCTTCCGCTCCTTGGCCTTATATCCCCGTGGCTTTTAGCTTACGGCGCCCCGCCTTCCTTGAGCCTGCGGGCCGGTATCGCCTTCCCGTTATCGTTCCGACGATCGCCCCTCGGTCCGATCCTGAATACGTCCGGCAAAAGTATGGCCATCGCCTCTATATCCTCGTTCTTCATCTGCGGCCTTTTTTCCCTGAACAGGGCTATAGTCGTCTGATGGCCCT
>CALKMO010000372.1 GCA_937991785.1 uncultured bacterium
GTTTGCGAGCATGCGGGTCGGCGCGAGAGTCTCCAGGAAATCACGGTAGACCTCCGTCTTTCCCGTCCGCAGGCATATACGGCTCAGCGCCCCGCCGAAATGCGAATAATGCGAGTTGCTGATCATCCAGGCCGCCCGGCCGTCGCGGAGAAGCTGCAGCGGCCGCATCTGTCCGTGCCCGATCCGGGCTATTACCCTGGGATTCTCCGGGAATCGTCCGCCGCCGCACGGATCCCAGGCCAGAAGCGTGCACGAACAGTAGCTGGCCAGGAAAAGCAACCGTCGCTCCGGATCCCACAACATGTCGTTGACCTGCCCGCCGCCGGGGCCGGAGTCGCCCAGGTCGCGGCCGGCGCCCGTCTCGAGGTCAACTTCCCAGAACCGCTGAACGACGTGCGACGAACCCCAAGCCTTGTGAAAACCGGGTTCGTTTGCGACGGCCATCGGCCCCCACGCCATCACCGGGCCGCGGATATCCATCCTTTCCGTCCAGGCCGTACGCGCCCCAGGCTCGACGCGGAAAAATACGCAGTCAGCCGTAAATCCGCATACTGAGCCGTCGCCCGGGACGGCGCAGGCGCTGCAATAAAGGTCCTCGTCGTCCGGGCAGACGGGTAAGACCGGCCTGTCGAGCATCGGTTCCCACCGGCGGCGTTTCATGTCGAGCAGGTAGAGCATGTTCGTACCGACGCCCCAGATGCCGACCCGTCCGCCCAGCATGAAACTGGTCCGCGAAAAACCCGATACCCCTTCCGGCGGCGGTATCTCTGCGATGCCCCGGAAACCTGGGTAGCGGAAGAGGAAGGCCCTGTTGCCCGATATCGCGAAAAACACATCCGGCGTGAGGAACTGTCCGGCGTGCCAGTCGGCTAGTCCGGACAGCTCCTCCGGTTCGAATTGCTCGATCTCGAAGCTGTCCTGGTCCACCAGCGTGGCCACCGCCTTCGGAAGGCTGGACATTACGAGCGCCCTGCCGTCCGGAGCCTCAAGCGCCCGGTAGACATAGAAGGCCCGCGGATGGAGCGGCTGAACGACGCGCGCCACCTTTCCCGCCCGCCTGTCGTACAGGACCAGCATGTTGTCCGGGGTGGAGGACCCGAGAACGACGAGCTTCGATGTCACGCCCCCGCCCCAGATGCCGTCGTTCGGGATGACGCCGGCGGCGAGCAGTTCCGACCGGCCGGTGTCTGGATCAACGCGGTACAGATCGTTGGCTCCGCAATAGATCATGCCGTTCTCGTCGGCCTGGATCATCCCCCCTCCGAGCTTGCACCCCGGCATCGGGACGGTTTTCATTCCAGACCCGTCGGACCTGATGAAAACGAGCGATGCGCAGGCGTTGGAATAGGCCGCCGCAGCCAGCCGCGTCCCGCCCGGCCGCCTCGCCGCGGCCATCTCGCTGTGTATCCGGAGCCGAAGCTCAGGGATCGCGAACCTGCTTTTCACCTTCATGAGCATCTTCCACTCCTGTGTAACCCAATCGGCCTCGCTCCCCCCTTCGCGATCGAACATCCTTCCAGACATCCCCCACCCCGACGGCCGCTTCCGTAGCCCGTCCTGCATGTCCTTATCCTTCCGTCTCCCTCCAGTCGAATAGCGTTATCAGCCGTTCGGCCCGGCCGCTGGCGAGGGCCTGGTACGCCCGCTGCGCCTCGGATGGCGGCAGCGTCGCGTAAAGGCCGTCCACGTTCAGTCGGCCCTCCGCGAGCCACCGCATTCCTGCGGCGAATATCTCCATGCGGCTGCCGGCGCGGAAATCCGCCGGGAGGTCCGGGACTTCCCACTACCAACCGCTGCGCATGTCAACGAAGTCATAGAAGACGCGGCAAAGGATTTCGTGGGCATAGATATCGGTCCTGCGAACCCACGGGACGCCCACCAGCACCACCTCGCCGCGCTTGCGGATCATCTTGCACGCATCGAGCACGGCGGCCTCGTGGCCGGAACATTCGACGACCAGGTCCAGCTTCCGGCACCATGCCGGGTCTTCCAGCGGCATGGCCGGCAACACCGGCGCGATCCCCTTTTGGCCGCCGCCCATTCCCTGCGGCGCCCGTCGGGATCCGTCGCCAACACCTCGTAGCCCGCGGCCTTGAAAATCTGCGCCGCCAGGTGTCCGACGGGACCCAGCCCGGCGACGGCGACGCGCGCAGGCGGCCTGGCGCGGGTCGTCACCAGCGTGCTCCAGCTCACCCCCATCAGCCGCGTTATGACGGCCTTCTCCGGCGGGAGCCCGGCCGGCACGGGCGCGGTCCGCGAGACCTTGGCGCGCTGCCGCGAGGCGTGCCCGCCGGACGTGAAGACGATGTCGCCGGGGCGTACGCCCGTAACCTCGCCTCCGACCTTCTCGACGAGGAAAGTCGCCGCGTACCCGGGTCTGACCGGATACTTTCTCTTCTCCGCGTCGTGCGTTCCGTAGGAATAGAGTTCCGTCCCGGCGCTGACGGCGGTGAACAGCGTCCGGCCCTCGATCTCGTCGGGCGCGAGCGGCCCGGAGGAATCCTCCGCCTCGACCAGCTCAGCCCGTTCTGCCGCCGCAAAAACGATCCGCTTCATTCGCTTCTCCTTCCTTGTGCGTCGCCTCGCCTCGCTTCGACATCCGAGGCGAGATCCCTTACGCTCTTGCCGAGTAAAACCGTCCGAGCGCGGGCGCGGGCTCGCCCGCCAAGGCCGTCGCGCCCCAGGCGAAAACGGCGCCCGTCAGCGCCGCCGCAAGCGATCGCATGGATATTCATTCCTCCTATTCCCATTTGATTTTGTTGAAATCCGGACGCATGATGGCCGTCCCGCGGCTGGCCGCGCCAAGGCTTACCAGCACGCCGTACTTCGCCGAGTAAACCGTCTGAGCGTAGGGAACGGAGAAGCCCATCTTTTCGTCGTCGCCTTCCAACGGCAGGGGCGCCCAGGCATTTTCTTTGAACGAATAGATCCACTGCGAGTTGCCGCCGACCACGGCAAAGACCGCGTCCTGGTCCGGGATGTATTCGACGGTGTTGCTCGGCCCTGGCGGATGGCGCTTCGGTTTAAGCTCGATGAACCTGTTCTCGCCGATGTCGTAGATCCAAGTGCCCTGCCTTTTGACCTGTCTGCCCTCCATTACGCACTCGTAGAAGAATATCCGGTTCTTGCCGGCCAGGAAGCAGAACGGCCGATCCTCGTTGGGGTCAACCATCGGGCCGGGCGCAACTTTCCTGACGGTCAGTTTGTTACGCAAGGCGTCCAACGCGGCAAAGTATATCTCGCCCGGGGAGAAGCGGCCGTCGTAGGGTTCGAGCGCTCCTCCGAAGCCCAGGATCCGGCCGTCCGGCGCCGCCAGGTGAGTGCCGCCCCAGACGCCAGCAACGCCCTCGCCCTTCTCGTACTCGAGCGGCACCTGCCTCCACACACCGCCGCGGTCCACGTCGTAGAACCACGAGTAGCGCTGCCTATCGGCCTTGGCGCTCTCGGCGCCCCAGCGGCGGCTTTCCGCGCCGAGGCTCACATACATCCGTCCGTCGCGCGCCACGTAGCTGTTCCGCTGGTGGTGGGCGTTCCTGCCGCCGCGCAGGCCCGGATTGGAGCCGTCCCAGCCGGCCGGCGGGACCCAGTCGTTGTGGTCGCCGACGGCGTAGAACCATTTGTTGACGCCCGGCGCATAGACGGCCACGTCGTTGACCTGGTACGTCGAGTGGCCGCCGCCGAAATAGTAGACGTGCCCTCGGACCGGGTCGCAGGCGGCGTTGCCCCAGTCGCGGCTCGGGCCGTCGTTCGGCGGCCGCACGTGGATCCACTTGTTGGCGGGCAGCGCCTTGAGCCTGGCGACCGCCGCCGGATCGTCGGGCGGGATCGCATGGGGTCGGATGGGTTCGGGGTCCTTCCATGCCGGCGCGGGGGCCGGAATCATCTTAGAGACGTCGAGTTTTAGCGCGTAGGTCTCCTGCCAGGCGCGGTTCCCTTCGCGCCGCACCTGCAGGAGCAGCAGCAGCCCGGCCTTGGCGTCGAGCGCCACCTCCTGCATGACCGTGCCCCAGCCGGTCCAGGCATTGCCGCAGACCGGCCCCGGCCAGGTCTGCTCGTCGAGCCTGCTCCATTCGCACCTGGCGGCGTCGAAGCCCCATATGGCGGCTTTGCCTCCGGCCGCGGCGTTCCAGGGGTTGCCGGTGCGGGTGACGAGAAGCACGAGCCCCGAGGCCGGGTCGTAAACCAGGTTGGGCCAGAGCGTCGGCGGCGGGCGGTTCGGCTTTGAGACGTCCCGCCATTGGCGGGTCTTGCAGTCGTAGATCCAGGTGTCGTTGAGCCTGCCGGGCTCGCCGCCCATATGTTCGGGGGTGCGCAGGTCATTGCGCACCAGCCCGGTGTGCCCGCCGAACATGACCAGGCATTGGTTTTTCGGGTCGTAGACCAGCGGCGTCGCGCATCGCGGCGGAGGTTCGACCCGCAGCGGTCTGTCGAGCGCCTCGTCGCAGACCCACAGCGCCCGGCCTCCGGCGGCCAGTGCCTCGTCCCAATTCCCGGCCGCGGCGGCCTCCGAGGCCTCCTTGAGCGGGGCGGCCGCCTTGGCGAGCACGGCTTTCGCCCCGGCGGGAACGGGCAGCCCGTCCAGCTCGGCCGCAGCCTCGGCAAAGCCCTTTCGGACGTCCTCCGGCCCGGCGGCATCCTTGGCGCGCCGCAACGCCCAGGCGCCGTCGGTAGACGCGCTGAGCTTGGCGATGAATTCGAAGAGCGCCTTACGGGCCTTCTTCATCTCGTCGGATCCGAAGGAGTCGCCGGCGCG
>CALKMO010000373.1 GCA_937991785.1 uncultured bacterium
GCGGGTACAGCAGACGGAGTCTGGCGGAGGCGGCTTTCTGGCGGTTCAAGGGCATCTCTGGCGACCGGTTGCGCTCTCGAACATTGGATAATCAGGTTGCGGAAGGAATACTGAAGATTCGGGCATTGAACGCCATGACCCCTGCCAGGCATGCCGGACTCGCACCTGCAAACAACTGAACCGGCTGGGAGAAAGAGAAAACTGCGCCCCTCTTCCTAATTTGTGCAACGAAGCCGCTGTACTGCAACGGCGGGCGTCCAGGCGGGAGACGGCGAATACCCATTAAGTCTCATGAACGCCTACGGGAACATTGTCGCGCGCGTCGGCGGCTACGGCGCGGAGGAGACGGTCCCGCTACCGTGAATCGCAGGCCTTGCGGAAGGTCTTCGCAATCCTCCAACGGCTTAGGGTCGCGCACCTTGCGGTATATTTTCAGTCGGCTTTGTTGCATAAAAGATATAAGACATTGCCAAACAAAAAGTTATAACGCAGGCTCGCGGCAAATGCTTTTTCGCTCAACTCATTGTTTCGAATAGAGTTATGGCGCGAATTACGCAACAAAGCCTTTTCAGTCCGAACTTCTGCAAGCGCTGGGTTATATAATGGGAGCAGCCGAGTAAGGATTTTCGGCCTTACGGGGGATTCCAGCCGGATTTTTCGGATAAAACGCTTGGCGGCTCCGTTTATCGGTGTGGAGGCGGCGGATGAAGGACGCAATGCTGGCGAACCTGGACCGGGCCTTCCGCTATGCCAGGCATCTGCTGGGCGACGCGGAGCGGGCCGAGGACGCCGTCCAGGAGGCCTGCCTGCGCTGCCTCCGGCGGTCCGGTCCGGAAACGGACGAAGGCGCGGCCCGCGCATATTTCCTGAAGGTGGTCCGCAGCGCGGCGCTGGACATAGCCGAGAGCGAATCTGCACGGGCGCGCCGAGAGGAGGCGCGGATGGCTGCCGACTATCGGGAGACAGTCCGGCCGGATGAAGCTGCTGCCAGGAACGAACTTCTCCAGGCCCTCCGGCGGGAACTCGCGCTGCTGCCCCGGGAGCTGCGCGAACCCGTAGTGCTCTGCTGCCAGGAAGGGCTCAGCCAGACGGAGACCGCTGAGATCCTGGGCGTGCCGCAGAACACGGTCTTCCGGAGGCTCCAACGGGGACTCGACCGGCTGCGCCATGCGCTGACCGCCGGCGGCTTCGCGGCGGCGGCGCCGGCGACGCTTGCGGCGGAGCTGGCAGGCGATGTCGAAAGCGCCCCATCCTCGCTGGTTTCCAGGGTTCGGAGGATTATGGATGGACAGGGCGCGGCTGTCGGCGCGACCGGAGCAGCCGGCGCTTCGGTGGCGGCGCCCGCGGGAAAGGGAGGTCTCATCGTGAAGATCGGGATCGGCGTCATTGCTGCCGGATTGGCCGCCGGCGTGACTTTCTGGGCCGTGGACGGGAAGTCGGGGGAACCGGCGAACACCCCCGACACGAAGGCGGCCGTGGCGGCGGAAGGCAAGCAAGGAGAGAAGAAGTCCAGGTTCGACACGCCCATATGGGATCCGGGGGCCGAATGGGAGTGCGCCGGCCGGTATCTCGCTCCGCCACATGGAACCTCGGCGGCCTGGCTGGACGGCCCGCGGAACGAGATTCTCATCAGGAACACGGTGTATCCATGGGCTTCCTGGAATGGCGGCGAGGAGAGTTGTTCCTGGGGCTGTTTGGACGAGCGGACCGACCAGTTCCACACCGTAGCCGGCGCCGGGGCGTTCGGCTATCTGGACGGCCCTTTCTCGCGGGCGCGCCACAGCGGTAACAGCTACGCCATCCGCTGGACCGGGGCCGGTTCGCCGGACCGACGCTATTCTGTCATATCCGACCCGTACTGCGGCGGGATGGTACGATGCCTGGACTTCAAGAAGCAGGAGGTGCGGACGCTGCGCTGGGAGGGGAACCAGTCCATTAGCGGACTTGTCTTCAACAAGGCGGGACATTTGTACGTGATCACGCCCCCCGACAGATTGCTGGTTCTGAATCTGGAGAACGATCAGGTGGTAAAGACCATGACGCTCGAAATGCGCCCCGCCGAGGGCGTGAAGCTGCAAGGCTGGCCCATCAGCCTGGCGCTTGACGAAAAGCGCAACCGCCTCTACACGTGCGGCAACTATTCGCCTGCTACCAAGTGGCGCGTGTGGTACTGGGACCTCGAAGCGAACGGCGCCTTCCATGGGGAAGCGGCGGCAGTTGACAAGATGCCTGCCAGCTATACCGGCAAAGGAGGCAACGGCCCATTCCCGGTGCAGACCGGCTCGTATAAGGATGGTTGGTACGCCTATCCGGAAGGCTCCATCCGTTTCGGCCCCGATGATCCGGACTATCGTTTTCTTTACTCGTCGCGCGTAGACACCGCGAACTTTTTCCGCCTGGATCTGGAAAAGAAGGAACTGGCGGCATTCAGCGGCCCGGCGCCCGGAAGCAAGACGGTCAAGTTCGTCGGCGCCGGCGGCACGACATATCCTTTCGAAGCGCACGTCATGGCCAGCTGGCTGGAGAACGGGGATTTCGTCATCCCGGTAGGCGGCAGCAATCGCCGGGGGCTGTATCTCTATAGGCGTGTGAAGTGAACTTTTGCAAGGAGGATTTCATGCGCTACAACAAGATTGGTTCAGCCGGATTGGCGATCGTTCTTGCGGCGGTGGCCGGCCTGTGCGGAGAACCGCCCGACGTGCGCCCGACCCCGGGGAAGACCGGAGAACTTTCGCCCGAGGCGCTGCTGCCGTCGTACGCGGAGCAGGATGCCTATACTCCGTGCGTCGGGTTCGCCAAAGACGTCTATCTTGTGGCCTGGCAGTCCGGGCGGCTTGCGCCGGGAGATCTCCGCGACGGGCTCAAGTTCAACGCCGGCATCGTGGGCTTCCGCATAGACAGATCGGGCAAGGCGCTCGACGCCAAGCCGTTCGCGATCGCCGACGCGTCCAATCTCGGAAAGCTCGCCGACACGGTCAACCTCCGCCAGAAGCCGTGTGCGGCGGCTAACGGCGAGGTCATCCTGGTCGTCTGGCAGGATCTGCGAAACGGCAAGGACTGGGACGTCTATGCGGCGCGCGTGGCTCCGGACGGCAGGGTGCTCGATCCGGATGGATTTCCGGTTTGCGGCGGGCCGCACAATCAAGCCCTGCCGCAGGTTGCCTGGGACGGCAAGACTTTCCTCGTGGTCTGGCAGGACTTCCGTTCCAACGACCACTACGACGTGTACGCCGGGCGGGTGGGGGCCGACGGCAAGGTGCTGGATCCGCAGGGGTTCCTCGTCTCCGCCGGCCAGAAAGGCGTCAACAAGATCGCCCCGGCGGTGGCCTCGGCCGGCGACGGGAGAAGCTACGTGTTCTTTCCGGAACTGAAGGACTGGCAAGGGATGGATTTCTTCGCCTGGCACCATGGAGTCATTGTGGCTGACGGCAAGGTCGGTTCGCCGACAGTATTCGACGGATCCAGGCGAGAGTTCCACGAGCCTTACAACAAGCAGACATGGCCGGATCGCCGGGCTGCGCCTTTTTCCATGGCGGCGGGGGGCCGGGCCTATCTGTTGACCTGGCATAACTTCCTCCCGTTTTCCCGCGGCCGCCACCCTGCCGGCAACGTCGCGATATTCGACGAGACCGGCGCCAGGCGGACGAAGGCGCTGGCCCTTGGCGAGTTTATCGCTCCCGATGTCTGCTGGGACGGCTCGGCATTCGTGCTCGCGTGGAACCAGGTGCAGGCGGCGCCCAAGCCGGCACAAGGCAGGTACAACGCTGCGTACGCGGTCCGTATTTCGCCCGAGGGCGAGGTAATCATGTCCGCCCAGTTCGTTTCGGGGACATTCGCATCGCCGGCCTACGAGACCGCGGTGGCTTCAGACGGCGCCGGTACGACCTTGATCGCCTACGAGAAGCACCCGGAGAAGGGCGACGTTCCGATCAGGATAGGCTACCGGATGCTGGCGGCGAGGTAGAGGATGCAGCCATCGGGCGGGATCTCGGGAACGAGCGCCTCGGCGGCAATCGCCTTTGGATAAAGAAGGTCGGGCTGAAGATCGGCGCGGGCGCGCGGGCGTTGGACATAAAAGCGTCCTTTTGACGAGGAGGTATTCCAATGAAGATCGTCGCGATCGCGATCGGGGCGCACGGCACGACGGCCTCCGTCCCGATCTTCGGGGGAATCTACGAGGCGGCCCTGGTCTGCGCGCTCGGGGCGGCCGTGGCGGCGGCCGGCGGCGCGACGCGGGGGGACGAGGCGAGAGGCGAGGTTTCCATCAACGAGTACAGGGGCAGGCAGACGCGCGAGGATGTCTTCGAGTTCGCCGAGAAACCGAGAGTCGAGAGGCAGGGCGACAAGTGGGTCATAACTTTTGCCGGCAAGGGCATGTGCGACGCGACGGCGGCGATCGTTGACAAGGACGGCAAGATCGTGCGGCACTTGGCCTCCGGAGTGCTTGGCAAGAACGCTCCGTGGCCGTTCAAACAGGACTCGCTGACGCAGTCGCTGGAGTGGGACGGCAAGGACGATCGCGGCCAGCCTGCGCCGGAAGGGTGCAAGGTGAAGGTCGGTCTGGGTCTGAAGACAACGCTGGACAGATACATAGGCGACGAACCGCGGCTTAACGCCGGCGGCTTGGTCATGGCCTGCGACGGAGCGGGCAACGTCTATTCGGTCGCCGACGACGGCTCGTCCCGGATTACCGTCTTGGACCGCTAAGGCAGGTACCTCCGGACGATCTGGCCGCCGCCGGCTATAATGCCCGCCGAAAAGCTTGGCGCTGTGGACTTCATCAAGCGGCTCGACGGCAAATCCGTTCCCAGCACAGTCAATGACTGGAATGGGAGCTTTTTACTGGGTCAGGGAGGCATCAGGCTGTTTGCCGACCTTCGGCGCCATACTCCAGCGGTTACGCCGGACGGCAAGGAGTTGCTCTTCCAGATGGGTGGCCTGGAGAAAAAGCGCTGCCTCGTCCGTTTGGGTACCGACGGTACCCTGCCCGCCGGAAGCATCGTGGAAATAGATCCCGAGTGCATGGTGAGCGATATCAGGAAGGCGATGCATCTGGCCGTGAGCCCCGACGGGACATGGGTCTACTTCTCCGGGGGGTACAAGCCCCAGAAGAACTCTGCGGTCTATCGCCGGAAGCTGGCCGAGCTCAAGTCCCCTCCCGGAAAGGGCATCGCCATGGTCGCCCCGGAGGTCTTCGTGGGCGACCCGGCCAATCCGGGGAGCGACGAGAAACATCTGAACCAGCCGCGCGGGGTGGCGTGCGACTCTTCCGGCAACGTTTACACGGCCGACTGGGGCAACAACCGAATCCAGGTCTTCTCGCCGGGCGGCGAGCTGCTGCGATCCATTCCGGTCCGGCGCCCGGACCAGATCGCCGTTCATCCCAAAACCGGCGCGGTCTACGTCCTGCGCGACGAGCTTGCCGGAGCCGCCGCCGAGAATCTCAAATGCTACGAGCTCGTCAAGCTGGACAAGGAAGGCAAGCCCGTCGCCGCGCTGCCGCTCAGGACGATATATTCCGGTTCCCATCGCATCGGCAGCTTCTGTCTTGACGCCTCCGGCGATGAGCCCGTGCTCTGGGCCCGGACCGGCGAGGGTCTGCTAAAGTTCGCCGACCGCGGCGACAGGATCGAAAAGGTCAAGAACCTGGGCGAGGAGATCCGCGCCCCCTGGAAGGGCTGGGTCTTCCCGACGAGCGGAAAGGGCTACATCGCCGCTGACCGCACCCGCGAGGAACTCTACGTCAAGGATCCGGGTTACTGCTTTCCCACCGATACTATGCGCATTGACGGACGGACCGGCAGGCTCATCGAACACCTCAAGACCAACTCCGAAGAACTGCACATCGGGCCCGACGGGTTGGTCTACCTGCGGGCCGAGGAATTCGGCAGGTATATCGTGCGCTTCAACCCGGCGGACGGCAAGTGCGTGCCTTTTCCCAAGGGAGTGGAGTACACTTGGTGCGGGCAAAAGACCATCGCCATACCTGTCTTCGGAGCGGCGAAGGGCGGAGGTTGCCGCACCTTCCAGGATGGTTTCTGTGTGGCGCCCAATGGAGACATGTATCTGATTCTAGTCGAGCCCGACGGCAAGATCGTCGAAGAGCTCGACAAGCTCGGTCAAGGACTCAACCTCAGGGGCAGGGATCAAGCCAAGCCAGGCAAACCCTTCATCGGGCCCCTCGTACTTCAAGTTTACGCCCCCGATGGGACCTTGAAGCACGCCAGCGCGCTGCCAGGGCTCATCAATTCCAACGGCGTGCGGGTCGGGCGGAACGGGTGCGTTTACGTCTCGCTGGCTGCGCAAAGGATCGGAGTCAAGGCGATCGAGGGCATTCTCCCCGGCCAGCGCTGCGACATTTACTGGGGAACGCTGCTCAAGTTCGACAGCGCGTTCGATAAGTTCCCGGTAGGCCGGATTCACGGAACGTGGGACACGCCGGTTTCCGGCGGCGCCACCTTCTGGCG
>CALKMO010000374.1 GCA_937991785.1 uncultured bacterium
CTCTTCCGGAGCCGCATCCCTAACAAGGATTCGTCCGGAACGGAAGCAAGGTCCGCACCGCGCCCGGCCATTTACCTATTATACTGGGAGGCTATTGGCCGGAACCGCGCATGTCAAGGGACGGGTTGGAGCCTCACCGGATCGGTGCGCAACTGTTTTCCTTAAGGAGGCCAGGACCGATCCTGCCTTTATCTCCCGTATGCCTCCGGAATAACGTCGGAGTGCCGCGACTGTCCCGTCCCCCAGATCTGTCCGGTCGCGCGGTTCCTTAGCAATGGCGCCGGTTGCCGGGCCCGGCGAGATAACGCTTCGAAATCGGGCGGCGCCCGCATTGCGCAAGGTTCGCCCCCGCAGCGAACCGCCGCTCGCTGGCGCCAGGCGTCTTTACGGCGCCAGTACGCAATTCCTCCGCGCCCGATATCCTCCGGGAATAAAACGCTCCCGGTGTCCCTCAACCGGCCTCCTGACCGATAGAAGTCCAGTATGGCGCGCCGCAGGGAGGTGTCGCGAGGGGCCGAATCGAAATCGCTGACCGGGCCGCCGAACACGCGATTGAAGGTTTCGCCGTCGTGCGCGCCTGGCAACGGCAGAAGGTATTTTCCCTGCTGGAAACGAACGATGTTCGACGACGGAGGGAGTATATCGCGATAACGGGGATCTAGCAGCCAGGAGGAGCATGTGAAGGCTTTGAATGGGCGTTCCGGGAAGTGCCTGGGAAAGAATTCCATCGCCCGCGCGTAAGATTCCATGCATTCGTCGAACGCCATCGCCCTCCCCGCTTGTATGTGCGTGCCGAGGACCGGATCGTCTTTTCGCAGGACCTCCTCCCATTCATCCGCCGCCAGTTCCACTTGTTCCTTCACGGCCGCTCCCGTCGGCAATATCGGGTGGCCGCGGACCATCCCCCCGTCGGCCGTAAACGAAGCCATCCAAGGGCTATCCTCCTCCCGGCGGTCGGCGTCGTGAAACTGTCCGTCATCGCGGAAGAGCATGCCGTAGCCCGCCAGCACCAGCAGGCGGCCGTCGCGGCGGTTTCGGAAGGCGTGCATGTCGAGATTAAAGGTATCGAAGTTGAACTGAAGCCTCCCAAGCTTGTAAAGCTCGCACGCGAAATACCAATTCGCCCATGCGAGCTGTGTGAAGGACCACCTGCCGTCGCGGCGGGTGTTCTCGCGTATCCAGATCTCGATGTCGGCCAGCGTGTCCGCTGTGATCGCGTCCGGTATTCCGCGCGCCCTGTTGGCGCGAAAGACGTCAGGGACGCCGGAGAGGAAGACCACCGCCCAGAATAGCCCAACGAAGCGGCCGACGGAATCCGGCGGCACCGGCCACGCCTTGCGGACGATACGCCTAGGTCCCCCGTCCGCCTCGAACAGCCGCCATCGCCCGTACCATGCCAAGCGGGAGAGGGCCGGCGAACGGCGTATCTCGGCCGCGGCTCCCAGCAGCGGCTCTTCGAGATCCCGCCCGATACCTATCGCTCGGCACGACTCGAGCAGCTGACGCGGTTCTAAAAAAATCAGCTTGTCGAGGAAGAACGCCGCCTGCGCTTCGTCCCATCGTTCTCGCAAAGGTCCGGCGCCATCCGCGATTCCCGCGGCATCGAATACGCGGTCGGCCTCGGCGGTACCGGCTGATGTTGCCGGGCGGCTCCCGCCCCTAAAGTCGGCGCGACCGTTCGCCTCGGCGCATCCCTTGTCGCCGGGAACAGTTACGGATCCGCGATCTTCGCTTTCCATCATTTTTTCCGACATCCGTATCGTGCTCCGGAGCCTTCATCAGTTTAGCACCACCGCTGCCTATTCGAGAACCGCGTCCGCGCGGAAGCGGCGCCGGCGTTCTCCGAACGATCCCTTAGGTAAGCTTAATGGCCCTTGCTATCTCCCGGCGCCGCCATGCGGGGATTACAGCGAGTCAGAAATAGCGAACATGTCGAGTATGCCGAGCGCCTCAAGGACCCGCCGCACCGATCCGCTGGGCGAAAGCAGCACGAACTGGCCGCCGTCGGAAGAGCACATCCCGTGGGCGTTGATCAGCAGGCCAGCCCCAACCGAGGTCAGGCGGTCTATCTTCGACATGTCGAGTATTATTCGCCGCTCGCCCCCTGAGAGAAGCTCGTCCATCGCTTCCTGCAGCCCCTGGAAGGTATACGATGTGATCTCTCCCTTCGCATCGAGCCGAACCCGGCCGTCCGGCAGGCGCTGCACTTTGATATCTAAACCCATATCGTTAGCTCCGGCAGCATCCGTCCGCGATCCTCTGCCAGTGGCCCGCATGGGAAGATCGCCGCAATTCCGAGGCGGCGATGATTCGCGCTGCGCCTCCCCGGCGCGGCTCAGTTTACCTTCCCAAGCACGCGCCGTGCAAGCGCACACTTTCCGGACGACCGATTTCCCCGCGGCGATCCGGCCGCCGCGTGGCCGCGAAGGCGCAAATTCCCGGCCGGGCGCAGGGAACCCGGCGGCCCCCGAGGCCTGATTCGGGCGAGTTGCGGATGATTTCCAAAAAGTCCAGTGTAAACTGAAGCGGCGATATCGGGATCCGCCGCAGCTAGTCCGGCTGCCCCGACGCGCTTCCTCGCCGCCAGGCTGCCGGCCGGCCGGGCGTGATGAGGCCGGAGGCGGGCGCGGACAGGACTTTCTGGATCGGAGGAAATAGGAATCGAGGAGGAAGGGACATGCTGAGGGAGTTGAACGTCGAGCAGTTCGCGGCGAAGGCGGCCGATAGGACGCCGGTCCCCGGCGGAGGCAACGTGGGGGCTTGCGTAGCGGCCTTCGGCGCCGCGCTCGGAGCCATGTCGGCGCGGTTCACCACCGGCGAGAAGTTCGCCTCGGTTGCCGAAAAAATCCGGTCCATCATCGAAGAATACGACAGGCTGAGGGCGCGGTTTCTGGACCTGATGGAACGGGATGCGGAGGCGTACGGAAGGTACGCGGAAGCCTTGAAGTTGCCCAAAGATACTCCCGAGCAGAAGGAGCGTCGTAAGAAGGCGATGGCCGCGGCTTCGGCAGCGTCCCTTGCGGTGCCGAGGGAAGTAATGGCCGAATGCATCAAGGGGCTGAAGACAACGCGCGATCTGGTCCATATATGCAATCCGAGGCTCTTCGGCGATGCGGCGGCCGCCGCGTACTTCATGGAGGCTGCATCGCGCGTAGCCATGCTTAACGCCTTCGAGAACGCGGGGGGGACAGCCGACGAAGGCGAGCGGGAGAAGGTTCGCGCCGAGGTCCTTGAGAGCGCCGCCGCCTGCGCCGCGCTTAGGGACGAGATAGACAGCGCGGTCCGCAGCCTGATGCGCATCCCTGGCGGCGGCTGAGAGCGCGCCTCAATGCGCAGCATCGAACGCGGCGCTGAGAGAGCAAGGCGCGGAGGGAAGCGCCGCCCCCCCAGAGAATTCGGCGCGATGAGCGGGCGGAACGGGGAACGGAGAGCGAGCCGGATGGGATTCGGCGGAACAGGCGCAGGCCTCGGATTAGTCGGCATCGCGCCGGCTGGCAGGACGGCGGCAGCGGCGATCCTTACGGTCCTAATCGCATCCGGTTGCGCCCGCGAGCGATGCGACCTTAAGGGCACCGACCCGCTCGGCCTGGACGACGCCGCCCGCCGTTTGCTCTACTTGCAGATCGTCGAAGACGAGGAAAAGCCGGAAGAGACTGCAGCCATCGAGTCGCGTCCATTCCATTACTTTCTCCGCATGGCAGCCCTCTCGACCGAGGAGAAACTAAACAGCGTCAGAACTTCCAGGGCCGTCTGGGGACGATTGATTTCCGAGCCGGACTCCTGCCGCGGCCATGCCGTCGGGGTCGTAGGCGCGCTGGTGGAGGTACGCTGGGCCGATCCGCCGCCCGGCCTGGGCCTGGAGGAATACGAGGTTCTGAAAGGTGGCCTGATATCGTCGAAGGGGGAATTCTACGAGTTGCGGCTCTTGGTCAGGAAAGACGATCCTGACATCGAAAAATTGCGCGACGGCAGGGTGGTTCGCACTTCGGCCAGGTTCTTCAAGGTCCATGCCGTCAAAACGGCCCGCCAGGGAGACAGGGCGCTGCTCCTGCCGCTGCTTGTGGGACCGCGGCCGCTCGACAGGGGACGCGACTACCCGATCTATGAAGAGATAGCCAGGCGCGGGGAAGATGACCTGTTCCCGATCGAAAGATGGCCGGCCCCGAAAACGCCGTACCGCACCGTCTTCGAAATACGCCTCGACAAGTCCGAGGCCGTTGACGGCAGGCTGGTTTTGCCGGAGGAGATGGACGACGCTTTAAAGGCGGCTTTCGAAGCACAAAAAAGAGACGGCGCCGAGGAGCCGGCGGCAGTAGTGGCTGCGGCGCGGGGGTTGAAGTGGATCGAGGTCAACGAACTGATTCCAAAGGCCGTAGCCAAACTTAGGGCTGCCGGGTTCAGCCGAATACACGTCAAGGACGAGTCCGTATGGCTGGATCCGTAGCTTGGAGGTCTGTCGCGATGGGACGCGAGGCTCAGATCCCGGAGCGTCGGAGAGTGCCGGCGGCCGGGGCAGGCGCTATCGCCGATGGCTTCTTGGATGAACGGATCGCTTGGCCGGCAAGCGGATAGATGCAACTGTTAGACTTTCGAGACCTTGACGATGTCGCCTTCCTTTACGGCCTTGAAATCCGCAGGGTTTCCGCAAAGCCTGCCGATTATATTCACCGGCGAGTAGGGTGTTTGACCGAAGAATATACACATGGCCTTGCCCGGGGGCCAATATGCCACTGCTCCATACGGCGCCTCGGCTTGTGGATTTTCCGGGGGAAGATCGGCGGGTATTTCGAAGTATATCTCGTCGCCCCACAAGCACGCCTTCCCTTCGAACGGCAGGGCTTCGTATACGGCCTTGGCCGTGCGGGACGAGTTAAGTCTGGCTTCCATCCTCACCCCGCCGGCCTCGATGAGTATGGCGGGGCCGTTACCGCCTTTGGAATTTGCCTTCTTTCCCTCGTCCGCCATCGAATTTCTTCTCCTTAAATTCTCCGCCCGCTCCCGGCGTGCCTGCATTCTTAACCGCAATTGTAAGTCCCAATCTCGCCCCCTGCAATGCCGCCGCCGAACAATTCGCCGGGCTCGGATAAGCATCCCTTGGCGACGGCGTTTGGAGGCCGGAGGGATCCGGCGGACCTTCTCTCCTCTTCCCATGGGGCTCCGCTATCGCCAGGCGCTGCCGGACCCTCGATATGTGCGCTTATTCATGAAAAAGGCGGAGATTACCGGCCCGGAGAGGTGTAGATATTAGGCAGGGGATCCGGCATGGCAGTAGTTTGCCGGCGGGATATTTACGCAGGGGAAGC
>CALKMO010000375.1 GCA_937991785.1 uncultured bacterium
CGCCGCCGCGCCGCACGCCAGGACCCATTTCCACGCACTCTCCTTTTGGCCGGCCGGAGGCGGTTCGAAATCGGGGCCCTCGGCCGGCGAAGCGGGCGATTCCGCTTCCGTCGCAACCACCTCAGGTCCGCTTCCGGCGCCCTTCATAAAGGCGACGGCGCGTGGCGATGTGGGCGAGATAGCCGTGGCGCCGGTAGCGAATCCGGCCAGCTCGATGATCTCCGGCGTCGGCCAGTACTCCGCCAAATCGGCCGCCAGGCACGCGACGTTCGGGTACCTCTTATCGGGAGCTTTGGCCATGCAGCGGCGCAGGACCGAGCGGAGCGTCCGCGGCGCCTCAGGCCATGCGTCCGCCAGGTCGGGGACCGGCGCATCCAAATGCTGCCTGAGGACGGCCATGGCCGACTTTCCCGTAAACGGGACGCGGCCGGCGAGAGTTTCGTACATGACGATGCCGAACGAGTAGATGTCGGCGCGGCAGTCGACGTCGGCCCCTTCGCACTGTTCCGGCGCCATGTAGTCGGGCGTCCCGAGGACGACGCCGGCGGTCGTAAGCCCGCTCTGGCCGATGTCCTTGGCGAGGCCGAAGTCCATCAGGACGGTCCTGCGTTCGTCCACCAGCATCACGTTGCCCGACTTTACATCGCGGTGAACCAAGCCGGACATGTGTATGTGGTGTAGGGCGGCGAGTATCTGGCCGAGGCATCTGCCGGTTTGATCGGTGCGCATCGGTCCGAGGCGCCGAATGCGGGCGCTCAGCGTCTCGCCGGGCAGATATTCCATGGCGAAATAGTGCAGGTCCTCCTCGGAGCCGACCTGGTAGACGTGTATGAGGTTCGGATGGCTCAGTTTCGCCAGCGCCTTGGCCTCCCGCATGAACCTGTCCACGGAGGTCTGATCCTCGAGCGGATTGGCGACCAGGACCTTTACGGCCACGAGCCTGTCGAGGGACGTGTCGCGAGCCTTGAAGACGGCTCCCATCCCGCCCTGGCCGATCTTCGCCAGGATCTCGAATTGGCCGCCGAGCCTGCGACCGATCAGTGCCTGGAAGTTGAAAGCCATCAGCGATCCGGCTCCGTGCCGCCCTTCCCCGTCTCTTCGCCGAGTCCGTAGGCCCTAAGCCTGGCGTATAGCGTGCTGCGGTCTATCCCGAGCAGCTCCGCAGCCTGTTTCTTGTTGCCTCCGGCGTATTCCAACACCTTCATTATGTGTTCGCGCTCTACTTCGGCCAGCGGACGTGGTTCCCACCTCTGAGCGGTTCCGGCCCCGCGCCCGCCTCCATTCTTCCCGGCGATGTCTTCGGCTCCCGATTCGGCGGTCCCGACATCCGGCGGGGCAACCGTTCTTCCGCGGATGGAAGGCGCCCCGGTCGCAACCTTCGCGCCCCGTCCTGCCGGTTCTCCGCGGGCGTCGGACGTCATTTCCGGCGGCAAGTCTTCGACGTCTATCTCGTCGCCCGATGCCAGCACGGCCAGCCGCTCGGCCACATTTTTCATCTCGCGCACGTTGCCCGGCCAGCGGTAGGCCAGCAGCGTGCGACGCGCCCGGTCGGTCAGGCGCAAAGCCGGTCTCCCGCAGCTCGCGGCAGACTCGGCCAGAAAGTGTTCCAGCAGCAGCTCCACGTCGCGGCCGCGGTCCCTCAGCGGCGGGAGCTTTACCTGGAGGACGTTCAGCCTGTAGAACAGGTCCTGCCGGAACCTTCCGGCAGCCACCTCCGCCTCCAGATCCCGGTTGGTCGCCGCTATCACGCGGACGTCCACGGTTCGGACGCGCGTCTCGCCGACGCGGGATATCTCGCCCTGTTCGAGCGCCCGCAACAGCTTGGTCTGTATGTTCGGCGGGAGCTCGCCCACCTCGTCCAGGAAGATCGTCCCGCCGTCGGCGGCCTCGAACCTGCCCGCGCGCTCTCCCGCCGCGCCGGTGAACGCCCCCCTGGCGTGGCCGAACAGCTCTGATTCGACCAGCGTTTCCGTCAGCGCCGCGCAATTGACGACCACGAACGGCCTGTCGGCGCGCGCGCTGCGGTAGTGTATGGCTCTGGCGACCAGCTCCTTGCCCGTGCCGGATTCGCCGAGTATCAGAATGCACGCCTTGGTAGGCGCCGCGCGCTCTATGAACCGCAACACGGACCGGATGGCATCGCTCTCCCCAAGTATGTTATACCGGCTGCGCAACTCCCCGGCCAGTCGTTCCTTGGCGGAGATTTCGCGTTCCAGCCGCAACAGGTTCCTTACGGTCGGGGCGGCCTGAAGAGCGGCTGCAGAGGCAATCTCGAGATCGTCGCGGCCGAAGGGTTCGCCGCCGAGCCGGTCGGCGTATATCAATCCGAGAAGCTCGGAGCAGCACGCTATCGGAACGCACAGGGCGCTCCGTATGCCCTGCTCGGAGACCGAAGCCGCGTCGGCGAACCTTTCGTCCTCCCTGGGATTTGTCAGCACGGCGAGGCGCGTCGAGAGCGCGTGTTCGACTATCGTCCTGGACAGCGGCACTGCCCCGAACTTCGCGCCGCCTGGCCCGGACGGGGCTCTGAACGGCCGCCACGAGGCGCCTTCCGCCACTATAGGCACGATCCGGTCGGCCTCCAGTCTCTCCGCCAGGCGGTCCGCGAGCGCGGCGAAAAGCTCGCCCAGTCCGCGGCTCTCCGAACACGTCCGCCCGACTTCGACGAGAAAGTGCAGGGCGTCGGCTAGGCGGTCGGCCTCGGAAACGACCGGCGGCGCGGCCGAGCCTGCGGCGCGTCCGGTAGTGCCGCGTGGCATCGCGCGCAGCAGCGAGATATCCTCGATCCTGAGCGTCTCGAAGTTCCTGGCCGGATCTCCGTCGCCGCATTCTTCCGCCGCAGCCCGGCCGTCTCCCTCCGCTTTCCCGCCCCCGCCTTTCGCCGCCGGGACGACGTCGCCCGCCGTCCGTTCCCCTGCGGCGGCCGGGCTGGCATCGGCCGGCGCATCCGCAGTCCCGTCGCGAAACTCGACCTCCGTCTCCCCTATCTCTATCAGATCTCCGTCGGACAGCTTGGCCGCGGATATCCCGGCGCCGTTCACCTTCGTGCCGTTGCTGCTCTTCAGGTCTCTTATGACGTATGCGCCGTCCTTTTCGAATATCTCCGCGTGCACCCTGGATGCCTTGCCGTCCCACAGCGCCAGTGAACACGAAGGATCCCTGCCGATCCTGAACTCGCCGGTTCCCAGCCTGACCTTGCGGCCGGCAAGAGGGCCTGAGCGTATTATCAAGTATGCCACGAACCCTTTCTCCTTTTCGGCGGCGGGACTTCCGAAGCCCGGCCCGGTCGGAGAATCTACGCTACTTCCAAGATGCGGCCTTGGCAAGGCGCGATACCGAGCCAAGCGAAGGATCGCGATGGGGACGGAAAAGTCCCGCGCGACAGGCGCGGGGGCGCAGCGGCCGCACCGCGTCGGTAAGGACGGGCCGCAGGGGGTTGGCGAGGCGGTACGGTATTATTCAGGCGGCGAGGCCGATGTGCCGCCATGAGGCGAGCGCCAGAATAACCGAGGTTTCGACGAGCTCGCAGGTGGCGCCGAG
>CALKMO010000376.1 GCA_937991785.1 uncultured bacterium
CTCGACGCGCCTATAGGTAACGGCCTTCTCGGCGTTCCACGATGCGAAAACTGCGTTGATCGCACCGACCATCTGCTTCCACGGATCCTGCGGGAAATCCTCTCCCGTGTGCTTTTTGTATATCTCCTTCAGGATCGGTATCAGTTCCCGCAGCTCAGACTCGCTCACATCCGTATCTGAGACCTTTTTGCCCGGCGGGATGTTAAGGCGAGGCCGCGTCCGCGTCTCCTTTATCTTGTCGAACGCCTCGTCGAATTCGTGACGCGGAACCCCCATGGCCGTCGAGCCGTACATCGTTATGAAACGCCTGTAGGCATCGTAGGCGAAGCGTGGATTGCTCGTCTTCTTCGCCAACCCTTCAACCGAAGCGTCGTTGAGCCCGAGATTAAGGATAGTCTCCATCATGCCAGGCATCGAGCGTGCCGCTCCGGAACGTACGGAGACCAGCAGCGGATCGTTGGGATCGCCGAGATTTTTGCCGATGAGTTTCTCCAGCCTGGCGAGGTTCTTACGGACCTCGGCCTCCAACCCGGCCGGCCATTTCTTGCCGGCCTTGTAGTACAGGTCGCAACACTCGGTAGTTATGGTGAACCCGGCGGGCACGGGAAGCCCTGCGTTGGTCATCTCGACCAACCCGGCGCCCTTGCCGCCGAGCAGATCCCGCATGTCGCCGCGCCCCTCGGCCTTGCCGCCTCCGAAAAAGTACACGTATTTCTTCATGTTAGACGCCTCCAAAGATTAACCCGAGGTTCTACTTCCGGAACGATTCCTTCCGAATCCTTACCTTTGGGCGGCAACACGCCGGCTCGCCCCATCCGCTTCAAGCGGGCTTGTTCGCCGCCCATGCCCGTCGCGCCCCTCATTCCGGGCCCGCCCGGCGGACGCAACGCAAACAAACATCCCAGCCGGGATTATCACTCTGGAACCGTGCTTTGGCAACGAACGTCCCGACGACCTCGCCTCGGGCCGTTTCTCTATCTCAGCCGCCATATGCTGTCAAGCAGCTTCCGCTCAAATCGAGCCGGTTGCGCTGTTTACGGACGATAGGGAGATTTCCGCGGACTCGGGGAGGCTTTACCCCAACGCTTCATAGTGAGCGCCTCACGCAGGAACGCCGTTTTTCTCGATTTTTACCCCACTTTTTTTCTTGCGCGGATATGCGTCGCTGTGTATATTTAGGCTCAAACGTTCGGCATCATGTGGGGCGCTACGGGAGATGTCACTTTGTCCTTCTGATACGCCACTCTACGCACAATGACGTCGCCATCAGCGCCAGCAACCAGAAGTCGGAGCGCGTGGCGAATCGTTTTTTGTGTCTGACCGTATTGGGCGCCAGTTGCGAGGCGATGGCCGCGGCCAAATCGGGGCCGGCGTCTTGAGCTGCGGCGAATTTTCCGCCCGTGCTCTCGGCCGCCGATCGCATGCCGGCGTGGTCCGGTCTTCTCGGCTCTAACTCCGGATCCTCGTCTTCCACGATCAGTCCCGTCGAGTCCTCGCCGAGTTTCCGGCCCGCCAGGAATGCCTCCACCGCCAGCATGTACTCGCCTGCGCCCAAGGGCGGGGTTTTTCCGCTGAAGAGGGGAACCGCTCCGGCGACTTCGACGGTGGATGTATCCTTTCCTCCTGTTTCCGTTCCGGTCGCACGGGTCAGCCGCGCCGATACGCGCATCTCTCCCGCCGCCTCACCGGGAGCGGCAGCCACCGCCACTTGGAAAGATAGCGGTTCGCCGGCCCTGGACCTCAACGCCGGGACACGCAGCTCGACCCTTCCGCGCGGAGCCGCCCCGTCCGCCGCGTACAGGGTCCATGTTCGCCATGCGCGGCGCATCGCCTCGCGCCTGTCCGCACCTCCGAAGCCCCATCGCCATATTTCGTCCGAGTGGACGGCGATCGCGCGCGGCAGGCCGGTCGTCGCCGACAGGATCGGCGACCCGGCCGCCGTTTTTGCCAATATCGCCGCCCCTTCGGCAGCTTCGGCCGGCGGATGGGGCCTTTCCGGCGTAGGCAGGGATTTCCAGAACGAATCGCCCTCCCCTTCGAGCGCGGATGCCGGATGCCGCATGCCGTCCTCCGTAAGGACGATCTCGCGCGATACGGCCGCCCCATCCTCCCCGACGCTTTCTTTCCCTTCACTTTGTCCCGTCCCATCTCGCGCCGATCCCAAAGGCCGAACTCTTACCGGAAGCAGCCGTTCGAGAGGCGTCTCGCTTAAGGCCATAGGGGGTTCGTCAAGCACGAATATGATGCCGACGCGCCCGGAAAGCGCCGATTCCGCCAAGGCCTCTTGAAGGCGGCGCGGAAGGCGCGAGGGCTGCGGAGACAGCCAAACTATCGCGCGGAACTCCTTCCCGATCCCGGACCAGAACCTTGATTCGGCCATGGGTCCGGCGGCAGCCTCTTCGGCCGCAGTCCCGGGATCTGACGGGCGGATGAAATCGGCTATCGTCTCCACTTGGAATTCCTCGTGTCCGGTAAGGGCCGAGGCGACGGCGCGGTAGTCGGACGTAAGGCGCGAGGCTGCCAGCAGAACGCGGAACGGCTTCCGCTCGACTTCTAACGCCGCAAAGCGCGTATTATTCAGCAATCGAAGCTCGCCTTGTGCCGGGGAGACATGCGCCCTCACCCGGCGGATCCCCGGCGCCCCTGCCGGGAAGCTAAAGGCGGCCTTGCCTATCTTGACCGATCCGCCCGTTTCGGGCGCCTCCGACAAGTTCACGCGTCTTACGGATATCTCGCGGTCATCGCAGCGTACGCTCAGTTCGACGGAATCGGATCGAAGTCCGACGGCGCGGATCGTAGCCGATGCGCGCGCCTCACCTCCGGCATCCACGGGGCTTTCGGCGGACAAATCGGTGATCTCGATGTCCGCCGGTTCCTTCGACGGGTCCCCCAGCCCGACGGCGAACAGGCGCGTCCCGCCTCCGGCCAGCCGCGCGGCCGCTTCGCTCAACGAAAGTCCACGAGTCGCCAGCCCGTCCGAGACCAAGAGCGCCGCCTTCGCCTTGCGCAAGGCGCCAGTAGTCCTCCGCCCGGCGGCGGTCTCCCCCAGGGCGGCCTCGATCAGTGCATCGCCTATAGGAGATGCTTCTCCCGAAGCCGGGATTCCCTCGGGCGCGGCTGGAAGCGCGACTAGGGACGGCGCGATAAGGTACCAGCTTACGTCGGCGTCGGGGACCGCGGAGAGGAGAACCGGGGCGAACGCCCTGATGAAACGCTGCGCCTGGCGCGCCCTGGTCTCGGCCGCCGGACCGTCGGCTATCGAAAGACTGCGGCTCGCATCACACAAGATGACCAGCCTGGCCTTCTCGCGCCGGACCGTCTCGACGGTGCGCTCGATACCCAGCATCAGCAGCGTCGCGCAGCCGATCGCCGTCAGCCGCATCGCCAGGACGGCGATCCTGCGCGCGATCGGACCTTTCGAACGCACGGCCCAAACTGCCGCCAGAAAGACCGCGCAGGCGGCCCCGGCGCAAATCGCCTCGACGGGCAGCGCAGGGTTCAACTCGTAGACGCCAGGCTCATCCATTGCCGTTTCCATGCCCGAATCCGTTCCCGCCATTCAGTCCGCCCTCCGGCAGCGCCCGCAACCATCGCCGCTTCCATCCAAGCAGACTCCTCCAGACAAGCGTTCGGGACCTTTACACGGATGCCTTTGCGGTCCACCTTCCACCGTCGCGGACCTGCCCCCCGGCATCACCGTTCCTATAATCGTGACGGAATGCATAAATAAAGGCGAGACACTTTCCAGATGTCGGCGGCATCCCGGCTCGGCGTAAAACGGAGCGCCTGCCGGGCTATAGTCGAGAAGCTACCGGAAGGATCCGGGTTCGATTCAAGCCTGCGCGGCGAACGCCGGCCGGGCATGCGGATGCCGGGGGCGAGACGAAAGGCATCTCTTCGCGTTCGGCGATCTCGGAATGCTTCCGACGGCGAGAACGCCGGGAAAAATGCCGACTCCGGGGACAAGCGATACCTCGGGATCATTTTTGGGAAGGCCTTCTCTCCTGTAAAAAATGCCTATCATCTGCATTCTCCGGCAGCGCAACCGATCGGTCAAATTCTCTTGTGTTTCGGCATGGGGAGTCATATATAACATATCGAGGAGCATATAGTTAATAGAGCCGGTCGCGGGCGCCGAGAGGCGGCCGATTCCGGCGGCTTTGCGTATTGCGGGAGCCAATGGCATGCCTCAAGGACCGTCCATACTCAAGCAGCTCTCGCGCGAAACAAAGGCGCTGATAATAGTCAGCGAGTTCGAAGCCAGGCGAATGGCGATGTATCAGCTTCGACAAGTGCTTGAGGAGATAGTCGGCGACGAGAATGAGAAAAAGATCATCATAGAACTCGTGGAGAACGACCTAAAGGCTTCAGGCTACCAGAAGGAGCAGGTGGAGGCGTTTCTCGCGGACCTGCTGGTGGCGCCGACGAAGGCCGCGCCGTCGCCGGCGGAGGTGCTTCGCAGGACGCGGCAGGTGCGCAATCCTTTCGCGTTCGGGTTCGAACCGATCGCTTCGCGGGGCGATCCCGCCGCTTCAGGCGCGGCGGGATCCGCCCAGTCCTCCGCGGCGCTTCCTCCAGGGACCTACCCGGGCACGCCGGTCGTTTCTCAGCAGCCGCCGCAGCCCGCATCGCCGGTCTCGCCGACTTCCGCTGCTGCGCGGCTCCAAGCCGCGCAGCAGCTGGGCGCGGCGCCGGCCGATCCGTCCTCCAGCCGGACGGTTCCTTTCGGGACTTCGATCCAATCTGTCCAGCCGGCATTCTCCAGCCAGCCGCCGACCCAGGGACAGGCGCCCGCGGCGATAAAACCGGTTAGGCCTCCGACCGCTCCGGCCGTGGACGTTCGCAGGACGCAGATAGTGCCTCCTCCCACCAGCCCGCTTTATGCGGGATATACCAAGTCCGTCCCTCCCCCGCCAAAGGACCAAGTCTTCTTCGGAGGGAAAGCCTTGGGCATAAAGGCGGATGCGATTCAGCGGCCGACCGTTCTCGTCGCCGACGACGATAAGCGCATAAGAATGGTGTTCAAGCTGCGCCTTGAAGAAGCGGGATTCGCTGTCGCCGAAGCCGAGGATGGGGCCGAGGCGTGGAGACAAATATCGGAAGGCAAGGTTTCGCTGGTGGTCCTGGACATGAAGATGCCAGGGCTGCACGGCCTCGAGGTGCTCTCGCGCATGGCCGACAAGCAGATACACATCCCGGTAATCGTCTGTTCCGCCTACGATCAATTGAAGGATGAATTCCTGGTGGCCACGCATCCGAGGCTGAAGTTCTTCGTAAAGCCGATCGGCGCCGACGCCGTAGTGGCGGCTGCCAAGGAACTGCTCGGCCAGCCGTGATTCCGGATCGCCGCTACACCGCCGTTGGGGAAACCGCAAGTCCGCTTATCAAGGGAAGGGATGTCGCCGGCGCGTCCAACCGTTATGCTGCAATCCCCTAAGCCGCATGTCCAACACCAAGGGCCTCTATCTCCGAAATCTCCAATGCGGCCGCAGTCTTGTTCGCCGACAGGTTCGGCAAGTCTTAGAAGCCCAACCACTCCAGGAGTTGGGGCCCGTAAAATATCATGCAGACCGCCCCGCCCCCAAGGATCAGCAGCAATAAAATCCAGAACAACCATCCTATTCCGGCCCCCTGTTTTTCGATCCCGCCGGTCCAAAGTTCCTTTGCGAATTCGGGCGGCAAGGTTGGAACCGTTCCTGGGAGCGAAGCCGTTGTTTCCGGAAAATGGGTTGGCTCGCCGGCAGGGGAACCGATAGTTGTGGGCTCAAGGTTGGGGCGCGGTTCGATCTCCGGCCCGTCGGATGGTGGCGCGACCGCCTTGAGTCTGCCGGAGGCGCGCGGGGAGGAGCTTTTTACGCCGAACACCTTGGGGCCTTCTTCCCTGTAGATCGCCGACGCTGTTCTCCTGCCCGATATCCGCGGCGGGAGCGGCTCCTGCGCGGCTCCCGATGCCGGATACGGCGCGACGGAGA
>CALKMO010000377.1 GCA_937991785.1 uncultured bacterium
TCCCAGGAAAGATAAACGCCCGTAGCCGCGGGCGGCCGGCGGGCCCGCGGTTGCTCGTATTGGGCCGGTTGCATCGGCGTGCCGGGAAGGCGGAGGACAAGTCGAGGTGATATGGACCAGACCCCACCTGTTGGGCCTCCAGGACTTGGGCCGGGAGGAAATACTGTGCATCTTGGATTTGGCCGCTTCGTTCAAGGAGGTTTCGTCTCGGAGCATCAAGAAGGTTCCGGCGCTCCGAGGCCGAGTCGTGGTCAATTTGTTCTTTGAGGCCAGCACTCGGACAAGCAACAGCTTCGCCCTGGCCGCCAAAAGGCTTTCGGCCGATACGATGAGCTTCACGTCGTCGGGCTCATCGGTTTCCAAAGGCGAAACCCTCATAGATACGGCGCGGAACATCGAGGCCATGGGCGTGGACGCCTTCGTCGTACGGCATTCCGCCTCAGGCGCGCCGCATCTCCTCGCCAAGCACCTGCAATGCTCGGTGATCAACGCCGGCGACGGCTGTCACGAACATCCTACGCAGGGGCTCCTGGACATATTCACGATCCGGGAAACGATGGGCAGGATCGAGGGGCTTCGCGTGGCGATACTGGGTGACATCAGGCACAGCCGCGTGGCGCGGAGCAACGCCTGGGGGCTTACGAAGCTCGGAGCCCGCGTCGTTTTCTGCGGGCCGCCTCCGCTGATACCTCGCGGCATCAAGGAATGTATGGACGTCGAGATATCGCATGACGTAGACGAGGTGGTCGAGAGCTGCGACGTCCTGAACTGCCTCCGCATACAGTTCGAACGCAAGGCCGGAAATTATTTCCCGTCGGTTCGCGAATACGCGGCGATATTCGGCCTGAATGGGGAACGCATGAAACGTGCCAGGCCGGGATGCATAATAATGCACCCTGGGCCGATCAATCGCGGCATCGAACTCACCCCAGAGCTGGCCGACGGTCCCAAGTCGGTAATCCTGCGGCAAGTTGAGAACGGGCTGGCCGTCAGGATGGCCGTCTTATACCTGTGCGTCGGGGCGAGTAGGGGCCATGCGGTCGGGGGAGACAGGGACGAAGGCCGAACTGAATAGTATCGCCGGCGTAGCGGACGGATCGCACGCCACCGGCACGCAGGCGGTTCGGATGTCGGCGCGGGAAATGGCTCCCGCCAGCGTGGGAAGGATGGAGACCGCATGCCTGTCTTGGTCCTTAAGGGGGGAAGAGTTCTGGATCCGTCCTCGGATCTGGATGGGATGGCCGATCTTCGCATAGATACTATCAGCGGGCGCATACTCGACGCCGGCAACGATCTTCGCGGCGACGAAACCGTGGATTGTCGCGGGCTCGTGGTCGCCCCGGGGTTCATAGACATGCACGCGCATTTGCGCGAGCCCGGGGCGAAGTCCAAGGAGACGATACGCAGCGGAGCGGAGGCGGCGGTTCACGGCGGATTCTGCGCCGTCGTAGCGATGCCGAATACCGACCCGCCCGTGGACAATGAGGCCAGCGTAGCATTCGCTTATCTCCAGTCCGAAAGGGCCGGGTTCGCCAGGGTATTTCCGGCCGGCACGATAACCGCCGGGCTCGCGGGCGAATCTCTTTCCGAGATGGGCCTGCTCGCCAGGGCCGGGGCCGTATGTTTCACCGACGACGGCCGATGCGTCGCAGATGCGGGCCTTCTGCGGTGCGCGCTGGAATATTCCAAGGCGTTCGGCCGCGTGATAATGGAGCACTGCGAGGATGTTGCGCTCTCCGAGGGGGCCGTCATCAACGAAGGGCCGGTATCGGCTGTGCTGGGAATAAACGGCTACCCGGCGGTTGCCGAAGAGATAATGGTTGACCGCGACGTCAGACTGGCCGAATTCACCGGCGGACGGCTCCACGTGACGCACGTCTCTACCGCCGGCTCGGTGCATATCCTCCGCGCGGCCAAGGCCCGCGGCGTAAACGTCACCTGCGACGTTACTCCTCATCATCTGCTGCTGACTGACGATGCATGCCTTTCCTTCGACCCCGTCTTCAGGGTCAACCCGCCTCTGAGATCCAGGCGCGACGCCGACGAACTCCTGGCCGGCCTGCTGGACGGCGCCGTAGACTGCATAGCGACGGACCACGCTCCGCATACCGCCGAGGAAAAGTCTCAAGAATTCATCGCCGCGCCGAGCGGAGTGATCGGCATGGAGTCGGCCGTAGGCGTTCTGCTCGACCGTTTGGTCCGCCCGGGAAAATTGCCGCTAAGGCGCCTCGTCGAGGCCATGAGCTGCAATCCGGCAAGGATCCTGGGCCTGGATGGCGGAACCCTGGAGCCCGGTGCCCGCGCCGACATCACAGTATTGGATCTAGGCCTAGAGTGGACGGTGGATCCGGCAAAATTCAGATCAAAGAGCCGTAATTGCCCGTTTGCCGGATGGAAGGTGGTAGGCGCCCCGGTATTTACGGTCGTCGGCGGCAGGATCTATGACGCTATCGGCCGGACCTGCCGTCGGGAATAAAAAAAACGGCTCGCGCCTGCGGGCTTCCCGGCCCCTCATTGTTTGGCGTCTCTTTCCTCTCGAGCCCGGCCATTCATTCAAGCGTATAAAATTGTCCCTGTCTGCGTAGGCATAGACGGGAGGCTCGCCCCTGGCGCCGCGGAGTATTCGGCGGCGCCTTCGGGAAGAATCCATCGGCCTTTGTCGTCCTTCCCGGGGATATCCCCGGGCTTGCCGGGGCGCAATTCCAATATGCCATCCACCAGCAGCTCCCGCTCCCTCCAGAAATCCTTCGGATGAAGAACCTTTTGCCCTTAGCCGAAACCGGATTCAGGAGAGCCGGTTGCGATGTAAGCTTGCGGAGCGTCAGTTCGGAGGAGACGCGGAAGAAAAAAGCGGGAAGATAGGGCTCGTTTAATGTTTGGCGCTCTATAAAAACTTTTTGGGTAAAAATCGAGGGAAACGCCGAGTTCGAGATCCGCGCTCAATATGAAGCTTTGGGGTAAAGCCTCCCCGAGTCCGCGGAAATCTCCCTATCGTCCGCAAACAGCGCAACCGGCTCGATTCGGGTTGCCGCGCCTTGACAGGGAAGGGATGGATTTTATACTGACGATCCCTTTCCCCAAGAGTATCAGGTGGGGATGCGTCGCGCCGGCGGTTTTAGTTTGAGAGCTGCGGGAAAGTCCGCCGTGGAGGTCGGCAGCTGCCGTCGCGGGGGGCAGTTGGAGAACATCGCCATGGCTAATCCAAAGAGGCGGCATTCCGTTTCCAGGAAGGGGATGCGGCGGTCGCACGACCGCCTGAAGCCCGTGCGGTTGGGCGAGTGCCCGCGTTGCGGCTCGTTGAAGAGGTCGCATAGGGTCTGCCTCATATGCGGTTACTATCGAGGACGGGATGTCCTGAAACTGGAGGCGGCCAGCGAGGCGAACGAGGAATCCTGAACCCGTGCGCATCGCAATAGACGTCATGGGGACCGACCTGGGGCCCTCGACGGTTATCAAGGGCGCTATATCGGCCGCCAGGAAATATCCCGATGTCAAACACGTGCTGGTTGGAGACGAGGCGGTCATAAGGGCCGAGCTGGCACGGACTTGTCCCGGCGGCGCCGCCAACCTGGAGATCGAACACGCCTCTCAGGTCGTTTCGATGTCGGACAAGCTGTCGGGGTTCCGGGAAAAACGGGATTCATCGGTGGCGAAAGCCGTGAAGCTCGTTGCTTCCGGGCATTGCGACGGACTTGTCACCCTCGGCAATACCGCAGCTGCGGTGGCCTTCAGCACCTTGACGATGAAATGTCTGGAAGGGATACAGCGGCCGGGAATAGCCGTGCCGTTCCCTTCGCTCAAGGGCGTATGTCTCGGCATAGACATGGGCGCGAACGTAAACCCCAAACCGGAGCACCTGCGGGACTACGGCGTGATGGGCTCTGTCTACATGCAGGCCGTCCTGGGAGTCCCATCGCCGAGAGTGGGTCTGATAAACGTAGGCAGCGAAGAGACAAAGGGGACGCCGGAGGCCAGGGAGGCGTTCGCCCTCCTCAAGGACGCCGGCATCAATTTCATGGGGAACGTGGAGGGAGGCGACATATTCCACGGCAGGTGCGACGTGGCCGTCTGCGACGGATACGCCGGCAACGTGATGCTCAAGGCCGCGGAAGGGCTGGCTGAATCGCTGGTGATCGCCATCAAGGAGGAGCTTCAGCGGACCCTGGTGCGCAGGCTCGGGGCCGCCATGTGTCGGCCTGCCTTCCGGGCACTGGCGAGGAGGACGGATTACGCGGAGTGGGGGGGGGCGCCGCTCCTGGGTGTCAACGGCATATGCATAATCGGCCATGGGCGGTCGAACGCCCGCGCCGTGGCGAACGCGATCCGCGCCGCACGCGAGGCCATCTCCCAGCGCCTTTGCGATCGCATCGTGAGCATTCTGAAGAAAGGCGTTTGAGCGCGCCGGAGCCAGCCGGACAAGGAGATCCCGATGGCCGTCCGTTCTTCCATACTTGGGACAGGCTCGTACCTTCCGGAGAAGCGGATAACCAATGCCGACCTCGAAAAAATGGTGGATACTTCCGATGAATGGATAATGACGCGCACGGGGATAAGGGAGCGGCGAATGGCGGCGCCGGGGCAGAACACCAGCGACCTGGCGGTCGAGGCGTCGCGGAAGGCGCTGGCCTCGGCCGGTATAGACGCCAAGGATCTGGATATGATAATAGTGGCGACGCTGACGCCGGACGCGCTGCTCCCGGCGACGGCCTGTATGGTCCAACACAAGCTCGGCGCGCGCATGGTCGCCAGTTTCGACGTGGTCGCGGCCTGTTCGGGCTTCGTATACTCGCTTTCGATAGCCGATCACTACATAAGGTCGGGATCGGCCCGCTATATCCTAGTGATAGGTGCGGACGTGCTTTCACGGGTCGTAGATTACACCGACCGCGGCACGTGCGTCCTTTTCGGCGACGGCGCAGGGGCGGTCGTAATGGGTCCGGGGAACGGCCGGGCAGAGGTCCTATATGCGAAGCTGCACGCCGACGGATCGGGCGCCCAAAAATTGTACATCCCTGCCGGCGGTTCGGCGATTCCTGCCTCGCGCGAAACCGTTGACGCGCGGCTGCACTTCATAAAGCTGTCCGGCCGGGAGATATTCAAATTCGCCGTAACCGCCACGGCGGAGGCGATACGCGAGGCGATGGAGGACCTGAACCTGTCGCCCGGCGATATTGGTGCGGTCATCCCGCATCAGGCGAACGTAAGGATCGTGGACAGCGTGGCTGAACGCCTGCCGATAGCGCGCGAAAAATACTTCCTGAACCTCGACCGTTACGGCAACACTTCGGCGGCAAGCATCCCGATAGCGATTGACGAGGCGGCCGGGCGAGACTTCCTGAAGCCGGGCATGCACGTGATCCTCGCGGCTTTCGGCGGCGGGCTTACTTGGGGATCAGCGGTCCTTAGGTGGTGAACCTCGCCTGGCCGCGAATGCGATAGGGAGGAGAAGCACAGGTGGCCGGAACCGTGTGGATGTTTCCCGGACAGGGTGCGCAGCAGGTCGGTATGACCGGGGACATCTACGATGCCATGGGTGAAGTAAAGGAGTTGTTCCGCCGCGCCGACGAAATCCTGGGCATGCCGATCTCCCGTTACGTGTTGGAGGGCCCCGAGGAGGCGCTACGCGATACCGCCATCCAACAGCCTGCCATCGTCCTGGCGAGCCTTGCGGCGCTAAGGGCCTTCCGCGTCGCATCGCGCGGGACGGAACGCGGCGCGGCGGCGCCGGTGGCGGCGATGGGCCTTTCGCTGGGCGAGTACACGGCGCTGTGCGCCGCCGGAGCGATGTCGGAGGACGACGCGCTCAGGCTCGTCCGCAGCCGTGGGGAGCTGATGAAGCTCGCCGCGGAGGCGAGGCCGGGCGGGATGGCCTCGGTGCTTGGCGCCTCCGCCGAGGCGGTCGAGGACGCATGCCGGGAGGCGGCCGCCGAGACCGGATGCGCGATATCCGCCGCAAATTACAATTGCCCCGGCCAGATAGTGATAGGTGGAGAGGAGCCGGGGCTTGCCAAGGCGATCGAAATCCTGAAAGCGCGGAAAGCGGGCAGGGCCGTCCGGCTGAAGGTGTCCGGCGCCTTTCACACCGCCCTGATGGCCCCCGCGGCGGAGGGTCTGCACGCGGAACTTGCCGTCGCGAAGATCGGCCGCGCGGCCTTCGACGTGATCGCTAACGTCTCGGCGTCGCCGGTGCGCGAGCCCGGCGAGATCAGGTCCGCCCTGGAACGGCAGATGACCAGCCCCGTCAGGTTCGAGCAGTCCGTAAGGGCAATGATATCAAGGGGAGCGGACACGTTCGTGGAGATCGGGCCGGGGGGCGTATTGACAGGACTGGTTAAGCGCATAAGTGGCGACGTCGCGGCAATCTCGTGCGGCTCGATGGTGGAAATCGAGGCTTTCGTCGGCGGGACGCGGCGGGGTTAGCATCCCAGCCGGAGAACCGGCCGCGGCGGGCCTGCGGCCGGCGGAGCTCGGCGTATGGTCAGCCGGGAATGGGTTGCCGTGAAGGGTGATGCCGCCGACGGATGGTGCTGTTGCGGCGTAGGTCCGATCGAATGGGGGGGACTGGAGGATTCTTTCGGAAAGGCAGGCAGTTCAAGAAGGAGAACCCGGTTATGGATCCATTCATTGATTTCAGCGGGAAGGTGGCCGTCGTTACCGGCGGAGCGCGCGGCATAGGCGCTGAAATATGCAGGCTATTGCATTCGATGGGGGCCTCGATCGCGGCGATGGACCTGAACAAGGAAGGGGTTGAAGCGCTTGCAGCGGAACTTTCGGCCAAGGGGCCGAAGGCTGCCGGCTACGCCGTGAACGTCGCGGATTCGGCGCAGGTGGATTCGGCGGCCGATGCCGTCCTGAAGGATTTCGGGAAGGTTGACGTGCTGGTGAACAACGCCGGGATAACGCGGGACAACGTGCTGATCAGGATGACCGACGAAGCGTGGGACCTTGTCCTGAACGTCCATTTGAGGGGCACGTTTTTGATGACGCGCGCTTTCGCCAGGCCGATGTTGCGCGCGAGGAAAGGTTCGATAGTAAACATGGCCTCGGTGGTCGGCATCATGGGGAACGCCGGCCAAGCCAATTACAGCGCCGCGAAAGGGGGGATAATCGCCCTGACGAAGACGTCGGCCAAGGAATTCGCGGGGCGCGGCGTGCGCGTCAACGCCGTGGCGCCGGGCTACATAGCAACCGAAATGACGGCGGCCATGACGCAGGAGGCGCGGGACGCCATGCTGAAAGCCGTGCCGCTCGGCCGTCCCGGCACCGTATCGGACGTCTCGTCGGCAGTGGCGTTCCTGGCCAGCGATAGGGCGGAATATATAACCGGCCAGGTGCTGCAGGTCTGCGGAGGGATGCTGATGTGATGCGCCGCACGGGAGCCGATTTTCTCTCCCGTCGGCGGTGCGGACGGCCGGATCGGCGGCCGGGGCGGACGGCGCGGAGACGATCTCTGTCGGCTCCAGAATCCGCAAAAGTTTCCGCATTGGTACTTGCTTTCATTTGAGGACTTGTATAAAGGCATCGGTCGTCTCCTGAGCGGCCAAACATGGCGGGACGGGCTCAGCGGACCCCCGCCGGGGATGGAAGGACCAGAGGGGTGTTTTAAGGAGATCCACATCATGGCGGAAGAGAACGTTAAGGAAAAGGTCATTGACATCATCTGCAAGCTCCTCGAGGTGCCGAGGGAGAAGGTCACCATGGAGGCAAGGTACGCCGAGGACCTCGGTGCCGACAGCCTCGATACGGCGGAGCTGGTTCTGGAATTCGAGGACGTGTTCAAGATAAGCGTCCCGGAGGATGCCGAGGGCAGGATACGGACGGTCGGCGAGACGGTGAAATTCATCGAGGAAGAGCTGGCGAAGAAGAAAGCGGCGGCTTCTTGATCCGCCCGCCGAAGACTTCCTTCCTCGGAGCAGTCCGGAATAAGGCGCGGCCGCCGAGGCCTGCATATCGCGAGTCCAGCCGGCGGGATGGCGCGTAGGGCTCCGGCTCGGCGGGCTGGAGGGCTCATGCAGCACAAGGCGGGTGCGCGCCTCTCGCCCCCAATGGCGAGGCGCAAGCTTCGTGAGCGCCGGGTGATCCTTAGTGCGCCGCTGCGATTCCATGGAATGATACTTGGAGAAAGGACAGGCGGCGGGAGAAACAGGCCGCCGATGATTGAACTGCACGGGAATAGGAGAAGAAACATAGCGGTGGATTAGTGGATCGGGCGATGCCGGAGGGTTGCTGGGATGCCTGAAGGGCGCGTCAGGACGCTCAGGAGGGTGGTCATCACCGGCGTAGGCGCTGTTACGCCAGTAGGGCTGACGGCGCCAGAGACTTTCGAAAATCTCGCGGCCGGCAGGAGCGGAGTCGGTCCCGTTACGTTGGTGGACCACAAGGACTTCGATGTACACTTTGCCGCCGAGGTCAAAGGTTTCGATCCGGCGAAATACATGTCGGGCAAGGAGGCCAGGCATCTCGACCGTTTCTCGCAGTTTGCGATCGCGGCGGCTTCCGAGGCGATGGCCGACGCTGGTCTAGAAGTATCGAAGCTTGATCCGAATCGCGCCGGCGTAATGATCGGCACCGGCATCGGCGGCCTGTCAGAAATAGAAGCCCAGTACCGGCGCTTTATGGAACGGGGGCCGTCCCGCATAAATCCGTTCCTCGTTCCGAAGATGATGGCCAACGCCGCCAGCGGGAACGTGGCCATCCGCCTCGGCCTTAAGGGGCCGAATTTCTGCGTGGTTACGGCGTGCGCAAGCGGCCTGCATTCGATGGGGGAGGCTTTCCGGGCCATTCAGCACGGCGTGGCGGACGTCATGGTTACAGGGGGGGCCGAAGCCGCCATAACTCACCTCGGCCTGGGCGGCTTCTGCGCGGCCAAGGCCCTTTCAACCAGGAACGACGATCCCCAGGGAGCCAGCCGCCCCTTCGACAGGGACAGGGACGGGTTCGTCCTCGGCGAAGGCGCAGGCATAGTAGTCATGGAGGCGCTAGACCGCGCCCAGAAGAGGGGCGCGCGGATATACGCCGAGGTCACAGGGTACGGACTTAGTTGCGACGCGTTCCACATAACGGCGCCCGACGAGAACGGCGACGGCGGATTCAGGGCGATGAGGATGGCTATGGAGGACGCCGCCCTCTCGCCGGATCAGTACCAATACGTCAGCGCCCACGGTACGTCTACGCAGATGAACGATAAGATCGAGACGCTGGCCGTGAAGAGAGCCTTCGGAGACCATGCGCGGAAGCTCGCGGTCGCTTCGATAAAATCCATGATCGGCCACCTGCTGGGCGCGGCCGGCAGCGTGGCGCTGGTAAGCGCGGCGCTGTCCATATTCCGCGGCGTCGTCCCTCCTACCATCAATTACAATACGCCGGACCCAAACTGCGATCTCGACTGCGTACCCAACCGAGCCAGGGAGATGAAGATCCGCAACGTCTTGGTGAATGCCCTCGGGTTCGGAGGGCACAACGGGACGATAAGCCTGGGCGAGTTCTCCGGCTGAAGCGACCGAGCGCCTCAGGCCGCTCACTCCTTCGTCCTTGTGCGGCTTATTGATACCAGGCCGCTTCCCGTTGCGCGCTGCGCTTATCGACTCCGTGCCCCGTCGGGGAAACCTTCTTCGCCTATAAGCGGCACGAAGATGCAGCCCATCGACTTTTTTCTCAGTATCACGTTCTCCCTGCGGTCTATTATTTCCAGGACCTGGCCGTCCTGCGGTCCTGTGGGGATGACCATGCGTCCGCCTTCGGCTATCTGTTCGATCAGCGAAGAAGGAGCGGCCGGAGCGGCTGCAGTGACGATTATGCGGTCGTAGGGGGCATGCTCTTCCCATCCGAGCGAACCGTCGCCGATATGGAAACGGATGTTCGAATATCCCATCGCCGCGAGCCTGTCTTCAGCCGCGGTGGCCAGCGATTCTATCCTCTCGACCGTGTAGACCTCCAAGGCCAGTTCGGCGAGTATGGCCGTCTGATACCCTGACCCGGTGCCTATCTCCAGGACGCGCTCCTTGCCGGACAGTCCAAGCGTCTCGGTCATGAACGCAACCATGTACGGCTGGCTGATCGTTTGTCCGGCGCCTATGGAGAGCGGGTGGTCGCCATAGGCCGAGTCTCTCCATTCTGGAGGCACGAATAAAGCGCGGTCTACTTTCTTCATGGCGGCGATGACCCGCGGGTCGCGGATGCCGCGTCCGACTATGTCGCGCTCGATCATTCGGCGGAGCCCCTCGTTCATATCGCAAGTCCCCTTTGTCGGCATTCTGCAGGCAATTCGGCCGCCAGGCCCATCAATGTCCCAGCACGCCTCCGATTAAGTTACATCGGGCCAAGGCGGTGGCAACGACAGAGTAGAGATCGCCGGTTATCTCTTCGCCTCGCCCGCATGTTTCGCCCTTGCGGGCGGAGCAATTTCCAATTGCCGCGCCCATGTTCAGCGCAAGGAAAGAACGCGCGGAAAGCTGAAGCGGGGGGGGATAGGATGGGCCGCCAGCGGACGGATGCGCTACACGCCGATCGCGGCGATTTTTCAACAGCCCTGTTGCAGCGATGCTTCCATGGCGCAGACTATATCCATTGCATCGCCGCAGCGCCAGGCGAGGCGCAAAAAATTTTTAAAAAAATCGCCCAACGGACTTGCTTTGGCGGTGTACGTAGGGTTGACTCCTTAATGGAGTCTGTGGCCTTGGCGGTGCCGGATATTTAGGCGGCCTATGGCGGCGAAGATGTTGCGGATCCCGGCCCCGCCAAGCCAGCTCTTCGGAGGCCGCGCGCCGCGACCGAAAGGGTCTTGGCTCCGAAGAGCAGTAAGTTAGCGCCGCCCTTGCGGGCGGCGCTTTTTTTTGCAGGCATCGGGTCAGGCTAAAGTCTAAGGCGCAACCTTTTGTGCGGCAATCGGTTGCGTCCCGAGACCGATAGCGCGCCTTCCCAGACGAATCTTTTTTCGAGTCTTTGATCGCATGTGCGGACTATATGTTGCTATTCCGTTATGAGATGTTTGTAGACCTTTCCGGCTGCAGAATGAACGCACGGCGCACTCGCTCGATGCGACCGAACATCATAGCGTATGAAAACAGAAAGGCTCGTAATGAAAAGGCATCACGAGCCTTTCGAATTCCGGCTTGCCCTCTGCTACAGCCGACCATTGGCGCAAAATAGCGGCAGGTCAACGGTCCACGCGGGCCGTGCCTCCTTCCATGAGTTTTTCTACTTCCTTGAGGGTGGCCATGGAAGTGTCGCCAGGGGTTGTCATGGCCAGCGCTCCGTGCGCCGCGCCGTAATTGACGATCCTATCGGGCGATTTCCCGGCCAGGAAACCGTAGGCCAGGCCCGAAGCGAAGCTGTCCCCGCCGCCGACCCTGTCTAATATCTCCAGGTCGGGATAATCCCTCGATTGATGGAATTGCCCGTCGTACCACATGATGGCGCCCCAGTCGTTCCTGGTTGCGGTCTTCGCCACTCGGAGCGTGGTGGCTACGACTTTGAAGTTGGGGAAAAGTTTCACCGCTTCGGCGATCATCTTCTTGAAGTTGGCCGGATCTATTTTCGATATATGCTTGTCGAGCCCCGGGACCTCGAAACCTAGCGCCGCGGTGAAATCCTCTTCGTTGCCTATCATGACGTCTACGAACGGAGCGATGGACCTGTTGACCTGGACGGCCCTGGCCTGGCCGCCGACGGACTTCCAAAGCGAAGGGCGGTAGTTCAGGTCGTAGGAAACGACAGTGCCGTTTTCCTTCGCGCATTCCATCGCCTCGACGATGGCGCCGGGCGTGGTCTCCGAGAGGGCCGCGAATATGCCTCCGCAATGGAACCAACGCGCCCCTTCCTCCTTGAATATCTTTTTCCAGTCGAAGTCGCCTTTTTTGATCTGAGATGCTGCCGAGTAGGCCCTGTCGGAGCAGCCGACGGCGGCGCGGACGCCGAAGCCCCTTTCGGTAAAATTCAGCCCTACACGGCAGGAGCGCCCTATGCCGTCGAAGGGAACCCACTTGACGTGCGACATATCCACTCCGCCCTGAAGGATCAAATCCTCCAGGAGATGTCCCACCTCGTTGTCGGGTATGGCCGTTACTACCGCTGTCCTCATTCCGAAGCACCTTCGCAAACCCCTGGCGACGTTGTATTCGCCGCCCCCTTCCCAAACGTTGAAACTACGCGCAGTTCTTATCCTTCCTTCCCCCGGGTCTAGCCGTATCATTATCTCCCCCAGGGCGACGCAATCCCACATGCAATGTTCCTTCGGTTTTACCTCCAGCTTCGCCATTTCCATCCCCTCCTTATTTGCCTCTTCCGCCTCGCCTCTTCCTTCCAGCCCGGCGCATCGTTTTTCTAAGGAGCCGATTTTCGCAGATTAGGCCGCGTTCGCTGGAGAAGCGAAGGTAGCGCAAAGGCGATCCATATCAGCCCCTCGTTCGTTCCCGCCCGGCTCCGCCGGCTCAATCTCTTTTTGCTGACCGGCGAGATCGCGCAGCAGGCTAGGTTCTGAAGGGCGCCTTGTCAAGCTGCTGCC
>CALKMO010000378.1 GCA_937991785.1 uncultured bacterium
TAACCGCCGCGGGAGGAATCCCGGAGCGGGGCCAGCCGGATCCCGGATCCCTGGCGTCTATCCAGAAGTCGCCGCATGCCCCGCTGCGGCCATCCAGCAGTATTTTCCGCGGATCTCGCAACGCATCTTCGAGCGCTTCAAGCCGCGCCGTCGTTCGGTAGAGGGACGGATTGATGCGGAATCCGCCCATTCGCGCCAAGAACCTCTTCGCCTCGCCCTCAGCTTTCCCCAGGCGCAGGGCGGCTGCTCCTTGCGCTTCCCCTTCGATCCTGGCCGTCCGCGCCGCGGCTTCCGGTATGGCTATCTCGCGGTAGAGCGCGCCCCTTCTCCCTTCGGATTCTTTTTCCTCCCGCGCCGATACCACTTCTTGGTATGCCGCGGCTACGTCCGGCGCATCCGGAGAATCGTCTATCACAGGATGTATCGAGGCAATGCCCGCGAAGACGATTTCCGCTCCGATTCCCATATCGTCCGCGGTCTTCTGTAGCCTCCTGCGCATTTCCGGTCCCAAGTCCCTATGCGCCGTGGTCAGCAGTTCGCCGGCGGTCCGGATCGCCGTCAGCCTGGTAAGCTCGCGATGCGCCGCATCCGCAAGGACATCTTCCGGGCGCGCGTGCGAATATTTCCATGCACGGAGGTCCTTTATCCGATACTGGATCGAAACGGTGACGGAAATGAGTTCGTCGCCGCCTCCCACCAGCAGCATGCATTCGTCCGCGAAGTGCTTCATCGTCCACAGTATGGCCGGGGCGCCGATGTCCTTCCGGAAGCCGACCCCGATCTCACGAACCTTGCCGGTTTCTTCGATAAAAACCTTGTCAACGGGCCACGGGGCGATCAGATGTATGCCGGGTCCGAGAGGCGGGCGATCAAGCGGCCTGCCGAGGCGTTCGACGACGGCCTCCTCCCCCGGACCCACTGCGACGAGAGCGCTCAAAGCCCAAAGCGCAACAATGCCACCGGCAGCCAGCGGCGCGGCATAGCTCCGCATGGCCATCGCCGGCCAGCTTTCGGATATCTTGAACCCGAACTCGCGATCCAGCCCCTCCGCCAACGCCTCCAGAGGGTTGACTCTCGCAAAAAGCACATGGAGAAGAAAACTTCGCCACGGCGCGGGATCAGGATCCGGTCCGAGATCGGCTATGCCCGGCCCGAACCTGCTCCAGAAGAAACGCACGAGTTCTTCGACGCCGAGCAGAAGCAGGAGGGCTGCCTGAATCGCGGCAACGTAAATTTCGACGGACGGCCACCCTTGGCGCGCCAGCATAAGGGATGCTGCCGACGCCAGCGATACCCACATCCAGCATGTCGCCGCGTGGCCTATCGTGGCTGCAGCGGCTAAAGGATATCTTGCGGTTCCGCCTGCGCAGGCTTCCATGCCGCAGGTCGCCTCTCCGCCCCCTGAGCCGGCGGCTTTACTGCTGCCCGAACCGCGCAATTCGAACAGACAGGTCTTTGCGAGCAACAGGGCGGGAAACGCCTGGGCCAGCATGGCGACCATGCCGATCATCGGCTCGGCGGGCGGCGGAAAATCGGATGACGACACGCCCGCCGCCTCCAACAAACGCGGAACTATAATACGTCCGGCTGCCGCCGCCACGGCGACCGAGAGCAAACCAAGCCCAGGGCTGCCCCATCGCCGCTGGAAGGCGAGCGACTCGCGCATCCGCCTGGCGATACGTTCTTCCTCAGACTCGGCTTCGCCGGCGGACTCTTCGAAGAAGCTCCGGGATTCGAAGCGCCTCCCGGCGGCCCTATCCCTGGCCGCCCTTTCGGCTTCCGCCTTCGCCACCTCCAATTGCATCTTCACCCGCTCGCGCAAAAACTGCCTGACCGATCCTATGGCGAACACCGCGACTATCGCCGAGGCTGTTGATGCGGACAGGCTGCCTGAGTAGAGCGCATAGCCGAAATCCGCCGCCGTCGCCGCGGCAAACGCCGCTGCAGCCGCAAGGAACAAACGCTCCGGTTTCATCCCACATTCATCAGCCACTTTAGCCACCCCAGAACGATATCGGCTCTAAGCCCCTCCGGGAGACCCAGCCCTTGCCCGGATGCTCTTTGCCCTATGGCATGAGCGCTCACAGACATATGCCGGATAAGGCAGATCGCGCATCCGGCAAAAACCTGACCATGCGGCCACGCTTGGCCTTGCTTGCCTAAAGGCGATACGCCTTCTTAAGTTATACGGCCAAGTCACATGGTAAGGATAACGAAAAATTATAGATGAGATATGCCGCCAGACTTGCTTCTAAGTATACGCCGGTGCACTGCTAAATAATGATGCACATTGCGTGGATTTTTGGCATTGGAATCTAATACTATATATTGCTACAAAATAGATATTAAACGCTATATATGTGTCTTGAACTAGTTCCCTATGCTCTTACCATCTTATATAACAATGAGTTATGAATACAGTGTTGCGTTTTTCTATCAAACATGCGGGTTCCCGGACAGGATTAAAACCCTTGTGGTTATTCGCAACATCTTGAGGGTACTGGTTTCCCAACTAGTTCAACGCACTATATTCATACCGATACCTTAGCGGGATAAGTTAAGAAGGAACATTGCCCGCAGTCAATGGCAGGCAGCCCGGCCCCTGAAGCGTTCCAACGATTCGCAGCCCTATGCTTTGATGAGCACGTCAGCCTCATTATATGAGGTTGCGACATTAATGTTGTGCAAGCCGTTGCGATGCAAGCTTCGTCAGAGGTCGTTCGGCGCATAACATATTTGCGAGGCAATACGTTGCGCCCAACACCCTACTCAACCGCAAAGGAATCGAAGAAATCCATGGGGTCGCGGCGGGCTGGCTCATATGTTGAACAGGATTTCCGGGAAGCTCACGATGTGGCGTATACCGAAAAGCCATCTCAGGTATATGACTGTCACGATGCCGAACATCGCCAGGATCAGGAGCGCGGCCGCCCAGAATCGGACGGCTCCCATACTGCGGCGAGCATCGGGCATCGCCCGGGCCGCCAGGACTGACGGCACGGCGAAATAAGCCGCAAGGAACAGGATCCCAGGCAATTCCCTCGCCGGCGGCCAGGCTGGCGGCTTGCGCCGGAGCAGCCCCTCCCAGAACGCGCAGGACAGCGGGCGTTCCGCCGGGCACTCGATCTTCGACCCATCCCACGGCTCGAATATCCCGTAAGCGTCCCAGTTCGGTCCGCGCACGAACGTCCCTACGATTATCAGTCCGATCCACAACACCACGAAGCCGAACAGGAACGCCGCCACGGCCGCCGGCCTCCGCCGGAATGTGTACATGCCGGCGCAGGAAGGATTCGGGTCGAGGTACGGCACGGCCGCCAGACCGAAGACGATGAGCGATGGGATGACCGCTCCGCCGAGCCATGGATCGAAATAGGCCAGCATTTCCTGGATGCCTGCGAAGTACCATGGCGCCCTCGCTGGGTTCGGGCTTCGGCTAGGATCTGCGGGAGCATCCAGCGACGCGTCGGCTATCAGCGACCATGCGATCAAGGCCGCGGTAACGAATACGGCCGTTATAAGCTCGATATAGAGAAGATGGGGCCAGGTTGCGACCTTGATGCCATGGGGCTCCGTCGCCGAGACGCCGGCGCCGCCGACGGTTTCCGCCGGCAGCTGAATGCCCGTTCCCGGCACCGATGCGGGAAGCGCTTCAGCGGCGATTTCCCGCCCCGGCGTTCCTCCGTCCGGTGCAAAGGCGATTCCGGAATAGGAGCCCGCTGAGATTCCCTTTACGGCCTTCGTTTTGGCTTCCGCATCAGTTCCTGCCTCGCCTGCCGGAACATCCGAAGCGGTCCCGCTCTCGGCCGCCGAACCGGGCGAATCCACCGTTCCCGAATGGGATCCGGCGCATTCCTCGCATTCCCGGTCCTTGCCCCATTCCGGCGAAACGACTGAGCTTTCGTCGTTCAGAGAAGCCTCCCGCATCGCCGCAAACAGAACAATGGCGGTCATGCCGAGCAGGAGGAAGACGGCCGCGTTGTCCGCGGCCAGCGCCTTGGATCGAAACGTTCCGTCCGAGATGCAGAACGCGAAGACCGCCGCGAAGCCGGCCACAGCAGCTATGGCTGGAATCGGCCGCGACAGACGCTTTCGCAAGGCGAAGGCCGCGAGGAGGATCGTCGCGAGGAGGCAGAACACGAGCGGCGGTCTCGATGCGGCGTTCAGAAGTTCGCGCAACCAAGCCATCGCCGCCATGCGTCCAGATCTCCTCGGCGTTCCCGCCCGGCAGGAAGTCTCCGGCGTCAAAGCCCGCCGGAGAATCCGTCCTTCCTCACCCGCCAGAAATGAACTGCCATAAGGATCGCGGAGGCCAGCGGAAGCGCGATGCAGTGGAGCACGTAGAACCTGAGCAAGGCCGCCGGCCCGACCTCGACACCGCCCAACATCAATACCTTCAGACTGAATCGCCGCAGGAAGTCCTCGGTTCCCGGTATCGCCGGTCCCTCTCCACCGGCCAGCGGCGCTGCCGCCGCCATGTTCGTGCCCACGGTGACCGCCCAGAACGCCAGCTGGTCCCAAGGCAGAAGGTAGCCGGTGAACGAGAGCAGCATGGTCAGGACCAGCAGGCATACGCCGACCATCCAGTTGAACCGGCGCGGAGGCTTGTAGGCGCCGGTCAGGAAAACGCGGAGCATATGGATCCATACAAAAATCACCATGGCGTGGGCCGACCACCTGTGGAGGTTTCGGAGGATTCTTCCGAAAGGCACGCCTTCCGCCAGTCCCGCCGTGTCGAGATACGCGAATTCGGGACTGGGGCGATAGTAGAACATCAACAGCAAACCGGTGGCGGCAAGGATTAAGAAGGCGAGCGCAGACAAACCGCCCATGCACCACGTGTATGACGGATGTATAGCCCGCCGCGGGACGCGCGCCGGGCGCAGATGGAGGAAGAAATTCGATCGCACGGCGGCCGCGCGTTCAGTTTCGGAGGCAGGCAGTCCCCCGCGGAAGAGCAGCAGCCGCGCGATGCGGTCGAGCGCGCGGCGAACAGCGCCACCGATCTTGCCATTCTGCGCAGACATAGGCTTGCGGCACCTCAGCGTATCGCCCGTTTCCTGTCTCCGCATGGCGGCAGGCGGGGCCGGAAGAGTATTTATCCGCCGTCCGCCGACCGCGCCGCTCCGGCAGCGCCGGGATCCGGCGAATGTTCCGGATCCGGTCGTACCTGATTCGCATCCCGTCGCCGCTCAAACTGCGCCCGGCGCCGGGATATGCCGCCGGACGATGCGTGCCGGTAAAGGACATCCTCAGGATGCGCGCCGCCGACGGTCCGCCTTACTCATCTTCGATACGTTCGCGCCCAGTCCACGGAAAGTTCGATCTCGCCGGCCAACGCGGCGCACAGATCCGGAAGATCTCCGAGCGCAAGGATTCCCGGCAAGAACAAATCCGGCCTGCCGTTCGGCAGATGCTTGAAAGAACAAGGCGCATCCTCCCATTCCAGGCCGGATATGTCGCGCGATGCGAAAGCGGCATAAAGCGCCAGGACGCCATCTGCGCCCTTCGCGACGATCTTTGCGTTTCCGCCCAGGCTGCGCGCGACGCCGCTCAGGATCGCCGCCGACAGGGCCGCCGGGGGGACGCCAAGGAATGCGCCGCGCTGCGCCGCGACGAGGCTCTCGGGCACTCCCATAGCCAAAATTCTACCGGCCGGAAACCGCCAGGTCGCCAGCGGCCGCCGGGTTCCGACCGGCACGCTTGCGTCTCCGAGAACCAGTATCGGCGCGCCTTTGCCCGGTTTGAACGTCATCCTCGCGCATCCGAGGGCGGTACCCACATCGAATGGGCCCGCGCCGTCAGGCGGCTGCATCGAGATTACGGCCCTGTCGCGCAGGCTAGCCGTCAGGCCGACGACGAATCTGCGCAATTGATCGCATGTTGCGGCCCGGTCGCGTCCGGCCGCGCCGCCGCCTTCGCGCGGCGGCCTGTCCTTCCCGCAGCCGCCTTGCCTGCGATGCGGGCCTTTTTCTCCGTTCGCCGCGTCGTATGGGGTATGTACGCGGCGCCATTCCGCGGAAATCCGCCGCGATATCGATCTGGGCGCCAACGACAGCCGCCGCTCGACCATATCGAGCAGCGTCCCCGCCAAGCGGGCGCCACGCCGCCCAAGGCACCCGTCGGGAGGGATCCGCATCGGCGCAGGCAGACGGCCCGAGAACTTAAGCCCAAACACCGCCGCGAAGAATTCCGCCGCCGCCAGCCTTCTCCCATGGTCAAGCTCGCGCTCGTGCGGCGATACGAACAGCCGTACGGCGTTCGGATCGGCGCCGCGCCGCGCATAGGCATCGCGCGCCCTCTGGAGAATCCTCCACGCAAGCTGTTCCGGCGCTCGGCCGTCGTTAAGGCCGCCCATCAGAAGCACCGGCTTGGGCGCGGCAAGGGCGAGCACGTCTTCGACCTCGGCCAGACTCAAAACGCGCGGCACTATGGAACACGGGCAGAGCCTCCTTTCCGCCGAGGCCAGGAACTGAAACGTCCCGGGGAACCCCGACGCCGCGACGGCATTCAGACCGCGGCACAGAGCGCCAAGAAACAACGCCAGCATTCCGCCGGTCCCGTGGCCGGCGCAGCCGACGCGGTCTTCGCTGGAGATGTCCTCCCTGCACGCGAGATATTTCGCCAGTGCGCGGAGTTCGGCGAGCTGCGCGCCGAACAGGCCGGGACCGAGGCCGAGCATTAGCCACCCGGCCTTCGGATCCGAATGGCCCATCGCCGCCCTCTCGCCGACGCCGATCGGATCGGGTATCAGGGCGGAGATTCCTCGGGAGGCGAGGATCTGTCCCATCAGGAAGTACTGCCGGTCTGATTTCCCGCCGCTTTCGTGATCGGGCGCGAGAAGCACCGCCGGGCCGGGCCGGCGCCTCTCCGCCGGCAGGTAGAGGTGAGCCGGAACGGGATTTTCCAGCTCTATGCGCAGCCTCTCGATAAGTATGTCGCCCCTTCGGCATATGCCGATCCGCTCGGCGCTAGGAGTGGGAGGCTCATCTTCTCCCAGACCTAGCGCAGAAACCAGCGCGCGCCGGAGCTCGGCATCCGCGCCGGGGCCGAGGTGTCCGCGCCGCGCGGCGATCTCCGCTTCGATCCGATCGTACGTCTCCATCGGCGTTTCGCCGATCATAAGCCCTATCTCCTTATGGCCTCTTGCCGGAGAATCTACATCCCCGCCTTCCGCGCCGGCAGGCCGCGGCGCCGGCGCTGCGCCTGCGTACTGCCATGCGCCTTGCCCGCAGCATCCCCGCAGCGCGGGAGCGTACTCCCTGCGTTCAGATGCTCCTTCCTTTCAGGCCGGCGGTCTCCTCGAACCCAAGCATCAGGTTCATGTTTTGGACAGCCTGGCCCGCGGCCCCCTTGACCATGTTATCGAGCGCTGCGACCACGACGAGCGTTTCCGTGCGCTCGACTAGTTTGGCCGACACGTCCAGATAATTGGTGCCGCGGACGTTGGCGGTCGCCACTCCGGAAGGATCGTCGAGCACCCTGACGAAAGGTTCGTCCGCGTAGGCGGCCTTCAATATTTCCATCGCCCCGCCGGGCTCGGCGCCGGGACCGAGAGGGCGGCAGTATATGGTTGCGAGTATTCCGCGGTCCATGGGCGCGAGATGCGGAACGAACGTGATTTTCGCGCGCCTGCCGGTCGCGTCGGCGAGGGCCGATTCGATCTCCGGCGCATGCTTGTGGGTCCCGACGTTGTATGCCCGCAGGTTGGCTTCTATATCCACGAACAGGTTGGAGTTCTTCGCGTTGTACTGGCGCCCTGCCCCGGTCAGTCCGGAATAGCAGTTCGCGCAGATGCCGTCGGCCGATATGGCGCCGGCCTTGAGCAGCGGGTAAAGCGCCAGTATTACCGCAGTGGCATAGCATCCCGGATTTCCCACGAGCCGCGCCCCGGAGATCCTATTCCTCGCCAGCTCCGGCATTCCATAGACCGCCTCGGCGAGCAGGTCCCGGCAGGTATGCCTGTTTCCGTACCATTCCTCGTAAACGGCGTAATCCCTGAAGCGGAATTCGCCTCCGATGTCTATGACTCGGCAGCCGGCCGCCAGCAGTTTCGGCGCAAGCTCCATGCTTTCGGGGCCCTTCTTCGCAAGGAAAGCCACGTCGCTCTCGGCGGCGATGGTTTCCGGGTCGGCCGCCGCGGTCTTTCCGCGCACCTCGCCCCTGAGGGCCGGCAGAAGGTCGCCTATCTCGCGCCCAGCGGCGTGTTCGGAGACCATCAGCGATATGCGCGCGCGGGGATGCCCGATCATCGCCCTGAGCAGGAATTCGCCCACCAAGCCTGTAGCTCCAACCACCGAAACCCGTGCCTTTTCCATCAGTTTTCCCTCCCTTGCCGGTCCGCGCGGGACCTCGCTCTCGCCAGGCGTGCGTTTCCCGGCGGAAAAAGGATTTTGCGTATCGAACGAGATGCGCCATCCCCGCCGCTCCGGCAGCGTCCTTGGAGTTCTGAAACGCAATATGCCGGAGCGAAGCTACGTTACCTTAAACCGGGCGCAGCCTCAAGCCTACGGCTTCCGAATCATCCGCGGTTTCCCTTCCTCGATGTCGCGGAGCAATGGCCATCGCGCGGCGCGGCCGGCGCCCGCTGGATTGGACGAGTCGTATCCGCATCGGTGCTGCTCGAGCGTCCCGCAGCTCATTCCGCCATAGAAGTCGGGCGCGCGGGGCATTCTCGCGACACAACGCAGGCGGGTATCGCGACCGGCTCGATTCAGGCGCGGAGCATTTGACACGCTAGGTACTTTTACGCTATACGTTACGTTATCGCGTGGTTTGGGCGGATCGCAGGGGAGGGTGCGATGCTTACTTGCAGCGCATGCGGAGCCGGTTTGGTCCACGGCGGCGCTAGGCGGCGCGACGGCGTGTATTGCCTCGAGTGCGCGGCGAAACTGGGGCCGGAACCCAATTATGACATCGTGCACGCTGCGCTCAACGCCGCGCGGAAAACCCCGACGCAAATGGACATCCTTTCGATCAGGGACAGCGTCGAGAAGAGCGAGGAGACGGTCCGCAGGATAGAAAAACAGATCAGGGTAATGAGGAACATACTCCTTGTGGCGTCTGTAGTGCTCGTGCTTCTCGTCTCGCTGGCGGTGGCGTTGCTCCGGGTGCGATCCTGAGAAGCGGACGTCCCATTCGCTCTCGCAATGCGTTTACGATTGCCGGCGGCCGCGCTTCCCAAAGGTTGGGCGCCGGCTGGTTCGGCTAACTGCGCGGCCCGGGGCTGGACCGGCCAGCATGGCGCGGCGGCTCCGGCGATCGCGGAGATCTCCTGCCGAGCCGTCAGGCGGATGCATCCCGCCGGCGTCGCGCCGGGCCGAAGCGCTCGGATTTCTCCGGGCTGCGCAACTGACAAACGACGGATGGAACTTTCGGCGGAGGCCGCATGGACGGCAAGGCGCTCAGGAATCTGTTGAGGCGCGTGAGGCGCGGGACGACGAGCTTAGACGAGGCCTTCGAGGCGCTCCGCAACCTCCCCTTTTCCGACCTCGGTTTCGCTAAGGTGGATCACCACAGGCGGATACGGACCGGGATACCCGAGGTGATCTTCTGCCAGGGCAAGAGCGCGGATCAGGTACTTGATATAATTGAGTGCATGTTGCGGGAAGGTCGGGGGCGTTCCGTGATACTGGCCACCCGCGTCACGGAGAACGTGGCGCCCGCGATAAGGCAGCGGTACGCCGGCGCGGAATACAACCGCGATGGTCGAACGATAACGATCGGCAAGGCTAGACCCGTCGAAGGAGTGCTTCCGATCGGGATCGTGACGGCCGGGACGTCCGATATCCCCGTCGCGGAGGAGGCGCGCGCTACCGTGGAGGCGTTCGGGCACCCCGTCCGGACGCTATATGACGTTGGGGTCGCTGGGATACATAGGTTGCTGGCGAACGTCAAGCTTTTGCGGAGTTTCGGGGTTGCGATAGTCGCCGCCGGCATGGAGGGCGCGCTGCCGAGCGTCGTGGGGGGACTGGTGGACAGACCGGTGATAGCCGTACCGACGAGCGTCGGTTACGGGACGAGCTTCGGCGGGATTGCCGCGCTGCTGGGCATGCTCAACACGTGCGCCCCCGGCGTTACGGTGGTAAACATAGACAACGGCTTCGGTGCGGCTGTGGCGGCGGTTCGGATAAATTCAATGAGGGCTGGCGCACGCATATGAAAGGCCGGGAAGCGCGCGGACGAAAGGGAACGGGGACCGGAAGCCGGCGCCGCGGCGAAGCGGGCGCGGACGCCGCGGGCTATTCGTCCTTTGGCATGGGGCGCATATCCGGATCTTCGGAGCCCGGTACGAAATCCGCCCGTGTTCTTCCAGTAGCCGACGGTTATTGTTCTCGACCGGTTGAGACATTCGATCTGCCTTGCCTTCCTTCCCGCAGGCGCGATTCGCACAAGGGCGATCACGGCCATGTCCTTGTCGTGGCCGGGTCTCGCGGAATGGTCGGCGCGGCATGCTTGGCCGCGATGGGCGCCCTCCGAGGCGGCGCGGGGTTGGTGACGGTAGCCGTTCCCGAACCGATATGGGATGTCGTGGCCGGGAGAGTGCCAGACGCCCTTACGGCCGGGCTGCCGGCAGGCAGGGGCGGCGCGATTTCCCTGAAAGCTGCCGAGACAATCCTGGAATTGTGCGCGGGCCGAGATGTTCTGGCGATAGGCCCCGGACTGTCTGCCGATCCGGAAGCGCGGAAGGCCGCGGCGCGCGCCGCGATGGATGCGCCGCTGCCGGCCGTCATAGACGCCGACGCGATAAACGCCCTGGCCGGACGCTGCGCCGATCTCGGCGCCCGCCCGCCTTCTGCCGCAGTCCGGGCCGGCGGCGAGGCGATCCTGCCGCCGCGAATCGTTACTCCGCATCCGGGCGAGATGGGCAGGCTCCTGTCGCTGAGCACGGAAGAGGTACAGCGCGACCGCGCCGGGTCGGCGGCCGCGGCGGCGCGATTCGGCCGTTGCGTGGCGGTCCTGAAGGGATACAAATCCATCGTCTCCGACGGAGCGAAGTTCTTCGTGAACCGGACCGGTGGGCCCGGAATGGCCAGGGGCGGGGCCGGCGATGTGCTGGCTGGGTTGCTAGGCGCCCTAGTTGCCCAGGGACTTGACGCCTTCGATGCCGCTTGCCTGGGCGTTCACCTGCACGGGTTGGCCGGAGAAATGGCGGCGGCGGAGCTTACTGAGGAAGGCATGACCGCATCGGATATCGCCGCCTTCCTCCCGAAGGCGTGGATGCGGTATCGGGAGACCGTCGGCCGCGTTCTGGTCCGCCCGGCGGGAGATCCGGATTAGAGCGGAATGCGGGTGCGCGCCGCCGGGAAAGGGAAGACGGGCGATGCGCCGAGCCGCCCGAGGGGGGCCGGGCGACAGGGCAAGGCGGACATCGGCTATGCGCGATTGGGAGGAGGCTACTTCGACATGGGGGAAAAGATGCTGGAAGGTCTAGGCCGCGAGCAGCTCGTCCACATGCTCAGGTTGATGATGCGCATAAGGCATTTTGAGGATAGGGTTTTTGAGCTGCTGGGCAGAAATGTACTGACTGGCGCCAGCCACGTGTATGCCGGATCGGAGGCGGTGGCCGTAGGCGCCTGCTCGGCTGTAACCGGGAAAGACTACATAACCAGCACCCATCGCGGGCATGGTCATTGCATAGCCCGCGGAGGGGATCTGAAGCTGATGATGGCCGAACTGTGCGGCAAGAAGACCGGCTATTGCCGCGGCCGCGGCGGTTCGATGCATATCGCGGACGTCGCCGCCGGTAACCTCGGCGCCACCGGCGTGGTCGGTGGCCATATCCCGGTCGCCACCGGGGCGGCCGTGGCGTGCAAGATAAAAGGGGAGAGTCGGATAGTCCTGTGTTTTTTCGGGGACGGGGCTTCGAACAACGGATCGTTCCACGAATCGCTGAACCTTGCCGGTGCATGGAAGCTGCCGGTCGTGTACGTGTGCGAGAACAATATGTACGGGATGAGCGTCCCGTGGGCCAAAGCCGCTGCGATCAAGGATGTGGCGAAAAGGGCGGAGGCGTACGGATTCGAAGGGATCGTCGTTGACGGCCAGTTGCCGCTCGAAGTGCGCCGCGCAGTCCTTGCCGCTGCGGAGAAGGCTAGGGGCGGCGGCGGTCCGACGCTCGTAGAGGCGAAGACCTATAGGTACCGAGGCCATTCGCGCTCGGACGCGCGGAAATATCGGACCAAAGAGGAGGAGGAGTACTGGCGCGGCAGGTGTCCGATACTGCTGTTCCGCAAGCTCCTCGACGAGAAAGGCATATTCTCTCAGGCTGAAAGCGACAGGCTGAACGAAGAGGTCGTTCGGGAAGTAGACGAGGCCGAAAAATTCGCGATGGAATCTCCGTATCCCGATCGGACCGAGCTCTTCGAGGATGTGTACGCGAACTGGATAGAGGGCGAAAAGGGCCTTGTGAGGAAGTCATGACTGGCCGGACCGCCGGCCGCGAGGTCGTGCGGCATGCCGCGCGCCGGTCGAATG
>CALKMO010000379.1 GCA_937991785.1 uncultured bacterium
CCGCCGGCCCCTGAGACAAGTCCGATGTACATCGCGGCCGGCATCGCGACGAAGCCGAGGAACACTGCGCCGACGACGGTCCGCCACGAGAAGCCGCCGTGGAACTCGGCGGGGGGACGTATAAGATCCCTGTATTCCTGGAGTTCCCTGTCGCGCTCGATCCCCATGCCCCGCCCGCCGTTCAACAGGCCCCGCCCGACGCCCGCCGGTTCCCGGCGTCCGCGCCGGCGCGCACGGCGGAGGCGCTTTCCGCCGCGCCTTCCGCAGCCTCCGACGGCGGGGCCGGCCAGCCGGCCGGTTCCAGGATATCGCGAAAGCGGTAAAATCCCTTCGCAGAATATTCCCGCCTCTGCCCGGGCGAATATGTGCGCCACATGAGGAACCGCTTGCGCAGCTCGTTCAGGAACGGCCCGTTCGCCCTGATCCATGAACTGACGAAGCCGGAAACCCTGTGGAACGAAGCCCCGGCCGCGAATATGCCGTCGGCGTCCGGAGCGAAGGATATCCCGACTTCCTGTCCGACTCCGAGATCGTAGGGGACGAGATGGCACATGAACCTAAGGCTGACGCCGCGGCCGCGGGGCGAGTCGAAGGATTCGAGGCGCACGCGGGAGGCGCAGAACCTGCCCAGAGTCGCCTCGCCGTGCGCCGCAACCCAGTCGTGCAGGAACATGGCGATGCCGGGCACATGTTCCTTGCCGAAGCTGAAAGGCATCTCGATGCGCATCTCGGTCGGCCCTCGCCTGGCCGCCTCCGGCGCCAGCCTCGACTGCCTGTCCAGCAGCTCTTCCAACCGCCCGCGCGGCAGCAGGCCCATTTCGACGAGCCATTCGCCGATGGGCTTCCCGCCGGCGCCTGAGCCGCCGCCGGCGGCCCGCCGCGCCGCAGCCTGGCATGCCGCGGCCCGTTCGACATCCTCCTCGCGGCAAAAACCGTACCGTACCGCCAGCGCGCCCAGCCTTATGTCCTCGCCGCGCGGCTCAGGCACGCGCCACTTCCTTTCCACCGACGGCGCCGACGCCCGGCCGGCCAGCCACGACGGGTACAGCGAGGACGCGACCACCGCGCCCATCACGATGACGGTGACCATCAGGGCGGAAAGCGACGAGTAGTTCATCGTAAGCCCCTGAAACGCCCCCCAGGTGGCTATCGCCTTTGCGGCGCCCTGCCCAATCAAGTACCCCGAAACGGCTCCCAGCACCGCGTAAACGGCCGACTCGGCAAGGAACAGGGCCCCCACGTGGCTCGGCGCGAGCCCCAGGGCGCTGAATATGGCTATGTCCCTGCCGCGCTCGTAGACGGCGCCGAGCATCGTGTTCAGCACGATCAAGGAGGCTATCAGCAGAGGTACGATGAGATTTTTCAGACCAGTGACGCCCAGCCTGCCGGCGCAGGAATAAAGGCGCGCCTTCGGCCTGGCCGCGCCGGCCGACGGGCCGGACGGCTCCGCGCCTGCCGCGCGGACATCGCCCGCGCCGGATGCCGCCCCGCGCCTTCCGGCCTCCGATGCCACGCCCACGTACAGGTTTTTCTCCATCCGCCTCAGCAAGTCAGGGACGACGTCGGCCGCAAGGTCCGCGCCGGGTTTCGCCCTTGCCGCTATGGATCTTATCGAGGCTCCCATGTCCATTAGCGTTTCGAACGGCAGTATGATGCACCCGGCCGAGGAAAAATGCTCGTACCTGGCCGTGGCCAGCAGCTCCAGCGATTCCAGCCCGACCTGGGTTTTTGTGTAGTCGTCGCCGATGGTGGCCGTGCCCTGGCTCTTCGAGAAATCCGCCGGCGCCAGGGGTTCCCCGTCGAGGTCGGCCAGCGCGTCCATTTTCGCCGGATCGAATATTCCGACCACGCGGAACGGCCTCCCGCCGATCCTCACTTCGGCGCCCGGCACTTCGTCCGCCTCGATGCTCAATGCGGCTGCCGCTTCCGCCGGCAGTATCGCGGCGTCCTTCTCGCCGGGCTCGAACCATCTTCCCCGGACGAGCGTCCCGTCTATCCCCATTATCGCCGGTTCCTCGGCGGTCATCCCCATGGCGGAAGACGCCGTCGCCTCGCGCCGCTTCCCCCCGGCCTCGCGCGATATGTCCACGTAGCGTTTCTCGCCCGGACGCCACGGCGGGGCCGACAGCCACGCCCTCGGCGCGACGACCGCGGCCTCCCCGCATCTGGCGAGGATTATCTCGTACGCCCTCGGCGAAACGAATCCCCACGTCATCTCGCGATACAGGAACCCCTCGTACGGCGCCTCGTTGGGCAGCTCTATCCACGCGCTCTCCACGGACCTTACCACCGACGTGAACGACAGGCACGCGAACGTTATGAAAACGATGGTCAGACACGTAAGCCCCGTGCGCACGGGCCTGCGGCGCATCTGGTTTATGCCCAGCGCCACAGCGACGGCCGTCGCCGAGACGCGGTTCACGTCGGCCGGCGCCGCGGCGGTCATGCCGGCCTGAATGGCGCGCATCTCCGCGTTGAACTTCCCGTAGACGATCGCCATCACGATCCCGGCCAGCACCAGTATCACGAAGGCGAGCAGGATTATCATCGGCGAGGCCACCAGGTCGAAGGCGGGATGAACCAATCGAAGGATGATGAACATGGCGACGAATATGAGCATGAACGCCGCCAGCTGTCTCTCCAGCTTCGGGAACGCGAACAGGAGCCTCTCGACGAAGAAACAGAACGGCAGCATCAGCATCATGTAGAAGACCACGCCCAGTACGGCGTCGTCGGCCGTTTCCCGCACCTCAGGGTACGCCCGCGATTCGAGAGCCCAGGCCGCCGTCGCTTTCTCCCACGCCTCGCCGTAACGCGGGCCGCCTCGGGCGGCGGCGTCCGCCAGACCTGCGGGAGCGTAGACGGCCGGGGGCTCGGCAGGGACTTGAGCGGCACCGGGCGGAGCCGGGGCGGATGCGAAGGGCGCGCCGAGCGCCCCGCGCGCCTCCTGCAGGCGCATGTAGACCGCGTCGTGCAGATCCTCGATGCGGCGGTTCTCTATAGCGCGGCGCTTGAGCGCTTTGATCCGCGACTCGTCGAGCGCCCACATGTCCCTGGCGGCGGCGAACGGGAGGAACTCGACGATCTTCGCCGTCGCCGGGATGCCGTCGCCGGACGCTACGGCATGGCGGACGTCCACGAAGCCGAGATCCCTTGACCGAAGATCGCCGAACGTTTCCTCGGAAATCCCCAGCAGCGACATGCGCACGCCGAAAGTCCCGTGACCCATGAGCACCTTGTACCTGCCGTACGGGGGGACGAATACGACCCGGCACGGATCGGCCCACGTGAAGATGGACGCCCCGAACTGCCGCGGCTGAGATTCCGTGCGCGCATCCAGGAGCTGGATCGTCGTAAGGTTCGTTAGAAACCTGGGGTCTACGATATCCGCGAACCCTATGCCGCGGCACTCGAACATCTCGACCGTGAACTCCTTCTTCTTGTCGTTGACCCACACTCCCCAGTGGCCGTTTATGTTTCCGCCGGCCATGGCCTTCAGGTTCGCGGCCATGTTTATCTCGCCCGTCTCCTGGTCGGTGCGGTAAGCCTCGGAAGGATTCCACGTGAAAAATCGGTAGCTCAGGAGCCTCACCCTGCCCAGGACATCGGACATCTCCCACTGGGCGGCCCTGACCCCCGTGCACGTCTTTTTCCACAGGCAGGGGGAGACCAGCGCCCCTTCCACCGGCATCCTGGCGAAGGCGGATGCGGTCCCGCCGCGCCGCACGACCTTGCCGTGCGCCTGGGCGAAACCGGTCCGCGGCAGGTTCAGCGCGGCGTCCTCGGTGAGGCGCGGGTCGAAGCAAAGACGCGCAAGGGCGTTGGCGCAGAATTTAGCCTGGGGCGCGACGCGGCTCCAATCGAGCCTCGGCCTGCCGTTGCGGCCGGAGCCCAGGTCGTCGTGGGGGCTGTCGGCCAGCGGCCTCAGGTCGCCGGCCGTTTCGAAGACGAGGCTTCGGACCCTGGCGCAGAGCCCCGGCTCGCTCTCACGCGCCATCTCCGTCAGCACGTACGACCGCCAGGGCCGTTTGCCGCTCTCCAGCAGCGTGTCTATGCATATCCGCCCGGGCGATTGCCCCATCTCCTTCTCGACCGCCCGCATGAGGGGAACCGCGCGGTTGCCGAAACTGCGGTAGGATGCCTCCACGGGGGAATCCCATATCGGGAGCAGGTCGCCCCGCGCGAACATGCCGATCCTGTCGCCGCCGGAACTCAGATCGAGGCTCAAAAAGATCGCCGGCTTCGACCGCCCGGCGAACAGGGCCTCGAACGGCTGGTTCCTGAGCCTGCGGGCCTTCTCCTCCGCATCTTCCAGCCATGCCGCCCGTTCCCACGCGGCCTGCTCGTCGAACGCCCGCCCCAGCGTCTCCTTGACCGCGGGCCAAGCGCTTTCCGGGAACGTCCTGCGCGAACCAGGCTTCACGCCGTTCAGGTAAGCCCTGGCCATGTCGAGGACGGCCAGACGATCCCTAAGCCCCGCCACGCCGGCCGGCCCCAGGTGGCCCTCGCGCGCGGCGCGCAGGCGAGTCCCGATATCGCCCTCTTCCTTTCCCAGACGGTCCTTTATGCCGTCGAGGTTGAACTCGACCGCCTCGCGAACCCTTTCGGGGAACTTCAGTCGGCTGCCCGACGCCGCTACCGCCCTCAACGCCTCATCCCTGCCCGGCCTTCCCTCTTCCATCGCCAGCCTTCTCATCAGATCCAGGACGGCCATCCTGTCTTCGAACAGGGCGATCTCCTCGTCCAGCTTCTCGTCGCTCAGGATCGGTTCGGCGCCGGTCCAGACCGCGAACAGGTGGCGGGCTCCGGCAAGCGACATGAAATGTCCGGCGGTGAACACGAACAGCACGTCCCTCCTGGGCCTGTTAGCGGCCATAAGGCGGGCCGTCTCGAGCAGCACTGCCGCACCGAGCGCCTGCTGCGCGCCGGGCGCCAGGGCAGGGGCGACCGATATCGAGTCGTAATAGGCGCTCAGCACGGCGGGCTGGAGACTCGCGGCGCCGCCGGCCGCACCGCCTGTCCCGCCGTCGGCCCCGCGAGGCGCGGTCCCGCGAAGCAGCCCCCATACGTTGAACCAAGGCCGGCGGACCCACGCCATGTCGCAATGTATTTCCGCGGAAAGGCTGCCGCCCGCCGCCCGCCCGTCCATTTCCTCGCCCCCTGCCGTCCCCCCGGCAGCCGGCGGCCGCGCCCCGCCCCGCGCGAGCATCTCGCGCAATCGCAGCCCATCCCGGCGGCCGACCCAGTACCTGGGAAAATCCAGCGGCGTATACGTATACTTGGCTTCGCATTCCGTCCTCTCCGCCTCTTCCGGCTCTATGAACACGACCGCCGCTGCGCCGAACATCGCCGCGTTGCGCCACCTGTCCCGGCTGTCGAATTCCATCAGGGCGACGGCGCCCTTCAGGGGGATGCAGTCTAGCTCTTTCAGCTCGCCCGTCCCGGCGTACACCATAGGCCCGCCGATACCGCCAGGCGGCGTTTTCGGCGTCCTTACGCCGTTGGGCCAAAGCCCGCACAGGGGTATCCTCCAGCCCGTTTCCCCGAACGGCCCTCCGCGGACCGTCATGCGGCATTCGGTTCCTATGGGGGAGCTCCCGAGGAATTCGTAAAAGCCTACGGCATCCATCCCGTCGGCGCGAAGCCTGTCCGCTATGTAAAGGCGGGCGCGGTCGCAGCCTTCGGACCCGGCGAGCCTGGAGCCCAGCGAGACGAAGTATTCGACATGTTTCCTTATCCTATCCATGTCCGGATCGAGGAGAGGCGGCCGGCCGGCGGCCTCAGGCGGGGGCGGGACCGGTTCTTCGCCGCGCGCAGCGGAGGCTAAGGGAAACGCAGCGACGGCCGCGGCCGCAAACGCTGCTGCGGCAAGAACCGGCCGGACCGCCATCGCAAGCGCCTCCGCGATGCGAAATATATCCGGCCCGCGCATATCCCGGGGTCCTCCAAGGTCCCATATGGCGGCTGAAAGTATTGCGCCCGAGAACCGGCTATCCGCGCGGATTCCCCTTGTCCCCCCCGGGAAACTCCGCCTTGTTCCGCCGGGGGAGCATCCGCCTTGCCTGCCGCCGCCGGAGGCGGCCATCGCGGGGCTTATTCGAGATCTTCCTTCCAGAATTCTCGCGCCTCCACTCGGAATGACCTTCTCGATACGCTCGCCGGCGGCAGATGAACCGAGGCGGACGCGCCGCCGCCGTCCCACGACCATATTTGCCCGGCTGCCCTGGCAGTCCTGTAAACGGCGGCCCACCGCCTTGGCGACGGCGGCATATCCAGACCGTATATTCGCTTCAAGGCGATGTGGGAGAGCGTGGCGAGTTCCTTGTTTTCCCTGTTGCGCAGATTCGAGATCAGATAAGGCACGCCGGAATTGTCGCCCAATCTGTACAGGCACACCGCCGCTTCTACACCGACCCGCTCCCCCCTGTGCGCAGCCATCGTCCGTTTTATAGCCCTCGCGGCGCGCGCATCGCCTGTAGCGGCCATGGCTTCCATTATCGCAATCCGCATGAAGCGGTCGTCTTCCTTACGCAGGCGATCTTCGAGAACCGGCAGGAAGGAGGGGTCTCCGATCGCGGCCATCACGGCAAGGGCGTCCATTCTCTCTCCCATGGTGCCCGAGCAGGCTTTTCGCACGAGATAATCCCTGTCGGCCAGGCCGGCTGCCTGCTCCGGCGAGGTGCGGGCCGCTGCGGCGGCGCCGGGTGGCATCTCGCCGCGCGGCAGGCAGGAAGTCAGGAGCGGGGCGAGGACCGCCAGGGCCGCCGCAATGGACGCGCGTCCCGCCGCACCACGGATCGGCCCGTCCTTGCCTCTCGAGACGCCTCCGCCGCAGGCGCACCCGCAAGCCGCAATGTCGGGCGGAGCGATGCCGGCGGGAGCGGCGTTCCCTCCGCCCGAAGCTTCGGGGCCGCTCGCCGGACCGCTCCCGCCTGCGACGCTGCTTCCGCTTCCGGCGGTCTTGTCCATGCCGCGGCCGCCGGCGGAGGCGCCTTCGGCCTCGACCGATCCGGCCACGTCCGATGCGCCGCCGGATGCGGCGCCGCCCGGTGCGCACCCGGCCGCGCCGCGCCGACTAGGCGGCTCGGATCCGGATCCCGACTCGCCCCCCCCTCCCCCTTTAGGCTTCCTGTCCTTCCACCTTCGATGCATCCACAGCCATTGCTCGGGGTGCTCGCGTATCGCCTCCTCCAGCGCCGCGTTGCACGCGGCCGTTATTATCCGTATGTCCTCCTTCTCGTCGCCGGTCAGCTCGAACTTCAGCGGCCCACGGATGCGCATCGAGTGATGGAAGCCCTTCCCGGTCCGATATGATGTGGCGATTATTATGGGTGATCCAAGCTTCAGGTGCAGGCGGGCCGCTATATCGAGCGTAGGTGCCGGCTTGCCGAAGAACGGCACGTAAAGGCTGTCGGCGCCGGCCTTCTGGTCCATCAGCAGCCCGAATATGCGGCCCTCCTTCAGGCTCTTGACTATCTGTATCATCGCCCCCTGCTTGTTGACGATGCGCTGGCCCCGGCTTCGCCTGAGCTTTTCGACAAAACCGTTGATCCTCGGCGCGTCTATGGGCCTGGCCACCGAATCCAGAGGGTAACCCATGCAGGAGGCCCCGAAGCCGGTCATCTCCCACATCCCGATATGCCCGGTGACGGCTATGATTCCTCGCCCTTCCTTCAGCGACTCGTCAATGATGTGCATGTTTTCCCTGTCGAGGTATTCGTGTATGTTGTTTTCGTCAATCTTCGGAAATCGCGCGAACTCGGCGACCGACTGCCCTATGTGGCGGTAGCAGTCCATGGCTATTTTCCTGCGCTCGGCCTCGGATTTCTCGGGGAACGCTATCCCTAGGTTGGCCAGACAGATCGGCCTGTGTCGGAAGTTCAGGTAGTAGAACAGCCCGCCTAAGGTTCTGCCGAACCACAGCGCGGCGCGCTCGGGCAGCGCCCTAAGCAGCCATGCGAGGAATACGACGATCCAATAGGTAATTGCGAGCTTGACGAGGAAGTGGCGTACTCTCTTCCTGAGCGCGCGCAATCCGTGTCCGCGGTTCATGATCGCATTCTAAAGGATCGTCGGATCCTTTCCCCAAGCCGTTCCAAGGCAATTACCCCGGTTTCGCCGACTCGGAAACGCTCCGCGCGCGGTCCGCCGGGCGCGGAAGCGCGCCTCGAAGGAACGGCTTCTCCGAGTCGTCGTGCCGGCTTCCCGATATTAGCAAGCCGATCGCATAGATTCCAACTACATGCCGGCGAGAAGGTTCCGATGCGCCTTCCGGCGCGAATGCCAGCCGGCCGCCGAGACATCCTTGTCATTTGGAAGGGGCCTTCCGTAGCACCGTCGGAATGCCGGCGCTGCCGCCGAAAAACGGCGGTCAGGGCTTGGCGAGCCGGCGGACTTCGCTTTCCAAAAGAGGCCGGTTGTACGCCCGGACCTCGTCCAGCAGACCGGAATAGTGCCGCGCCGGGAAGCCAGGGGCGCCGAACCGGCAGCGCCCGGAGAACCGGAAATCGGCGACCTTGAACTCGTCCCTGGCGACCATGGTGCCGTCCACGTAGAGCGCAGCGCCGCGCCCGTTATCCCACGTCACGGCCACGTGGTGCCATTCGCCGTCGGCCAACCTGCCGGGGCTTTTGATGTCGAGTCCCCTGCCCTGTCCTCTGATAAGAAAACCGATCCTGCCGTCGGCGGCCAGGTGCACGTGGAACTCGCCGGGAGCCCCGCCGCGGCCGTCGCCCCTGTCCCCGTCGCTCCCGTAGAATATGATGCCCATGTCGGACGGCGGGCGCGCGGCGAGCATCCAGAAGACCAGCGTCCCCTTCGCCGTGCCGAGGATTCCCGGCGGCAGGTCCACGCAGTTCTTGTCGAAAACGAGGGCCGTTCCCGACTTGCCCGGAGCGTAGGACGGTATCTTTATGTTCCCGTGGTTGCCGGCCCCGCCGTAGTCGCCGGCCCTGGTTTCCTTCCCCTCGTCGAACTTCCAGAAACCGACAAGTCCCTCCGCCGGCACGCCGGCTCTGTCGGCCGACTTCAGTATCGCCTCGATCTCCTCCTTCTTCGCCGCCGCCAGCCTGGTCGAGCCGAACTCCTTGCGGAATTCCGCGATCGCCGCCCGCGCCTCGTCCCATTTCCTGTCGGCCGCCAACCCGGATATCTCGTTCCAGGCTTCGGCCGCCAACGCCTCGACCGCGCCCCTCTCCGCTGCCGGCAACAGCATTCGCAACAGCTCGACGTCCTCCCCCGGCGCTCCCGCCTCGGCCGCCTTTTTCAGGTCCTCCCTGGCCCTGACTATCGTGGTCCCGGCCGCCGGGTCCGCCGCCAGCATCGCGGCCAGAGCCCGAAGCATCCAGCCGCGG